>NZ_AUTI01000285.1:0-7798 GCF_000497995.1 Pseudoalteromonas sp. TB25 | reverse complement strand
CCGCCACTCCCGCACACAAGGTAGTTATTTTAAACTCTTCATTGAGCAACAAAAAATATGGTGGCTAAGACGGGATTTGAACCTGTGACCCCATCATTATGAGTGATGTGCTCTAACCAGCTGAGCTACTTAGCCATCTTTTTTTGTTAGCACTTCATCGCTGAGTGCGGGGCGTATTATGCTGATATGACCCAAATTCGTCAACACCTTTTTTGCAAAAAAACACTTAACTGTGTTTGTTTGCAGGAAAATTAAGCTAAGCGGCTAAATTTTAATAAAAATGATGATTTTTTGAGTGCAATTCACATACAAAATTTGTCGCTAAATAAAAAAGCAAAAACCAATAGTTTGAAGCTGTTTGATTATTCAACAAATTATTACGCTCTGGTTAAATCTTAACATTAATTTGTTTAAGAGGTACTTATTATTGAGGTTTGATCTTCTGCGCAGTGTGTTTTTTTAGATTAAACGTAGGCATTTAGGTTGGGGCTATATCAATTTTATAAGTTTATAACGTTGGAGGTACAAAAAAGGCTCGTAAAAACGAGCCTTTAAAATTATTACCAATACTAATTCGGTTTCATTTAACTTATACGTTGAACAAGAAGTTCATTACATCGCCGTCTTTAACAATGTACTCTTTACCTTCTTGACGCATCTTACCTGCTTCTTTTGCGCCGCTTTCACCTTTAAAGGCAACAAAGTCGTCAAAAGCAATCGTTTGCGCACGAATAAAGCCACGCTCGAAGTCGGTATGGATTTTACCCGCTGCTTGTGGCGCTGTTGCACCTACAGGGATTGTCCATGCACGCACTTCTTTAACACCCGCAGTGAAATAAGTTTGTAATTGTAGTAATTCATAACCACCACGAATAACAAGATTAAGGCCGGGCTCTTCTAAGCCAAGATCAGCCATAAACTCAAGCTTGTCTTCGTCATCTAATTCTGAAAGCTCAGATTCGATAGCAGCACATACAGGAACAACAATCGCATCTTCTGCTGCAGCAATAGCGCGTACACGGTCAAGGTATGGATTATTTTCAAAACCATCTTCAGCAACGTTTGCAATATACATAGTTGGTTTAATAGTTAAGAAGTTGATAGAGCTGATTGCTGCTTTTTCTTCTTTAGTTAATGCTAAAGCGCGTAAAGTTAAGCCTTCATCAAGATGCACTTTTACTTTTTCAAGTACGGCATTTTGCTCTTTGGCGTCTTTATCACCACCTTTTGCTTTTTTTGCGTTACGGAAAAGGGCTTTTTCAGCGCTATCCATATCAGCAAGTACTAACTCAGTGTTGATTACGTCAATATCGTCAGCAGGGTCAATAGTGCCTGCTACGTGTATGATGTTTTCATCTTCAAAACAGCGAACTACGTGGCCAATTGCATCGGTTTCACGAATGTTAGCTAAAAACTGGTTACCAAGGCCTTCACCTTTAGATGCGCCCTTTACCAAGCCAGCAATGTCTACAAATTCCATACTAGTGGTAAGAACTCGTTGAGGATTAACAATTTTAGCAAGTTCGTCTAGACGAGGATCTGGCACAGGTACCACACCTGTATTAGGCTCAATGGTACAAAAAGGAAAGTTAGCGGCTTCAATACCCGCTTTAGTTAGTGCATTGAAAAGCGTTGATTTACCTACGTTAGGCAAGCCAACGATGCCACATTTAAAACCCATAGTAAGATACCTTGTTTAGAATTCGTTTAAACGGTGTACTTGGACCCAAGTTACTAGGGTTTAAACGAATGTAGTCTGTTTTGTGCTTTTAACACACCATCTTTTGCAAGTATTTCCATGCAACGAACTGCTTCATCAACAGCAGCATCCATTTTTTCTTGGTCTTCTTTGGCCGCTTTTCCAAGCACCCAACCAGTTACCATTTCACGATGCCCCGGATGACCTACACCAATGCGCAAGCGCATAAAGTCTTTTTGATTTGCCATTTTTGCAATAATGTCTTTTAAACCATTATGACCGCCATGCCCGCCACCTTTTTTTAATTTGGCAACGCCTGGGTCTAAATCCAATTCGTCATGGGCAACTAAAATGTCCTCGACAGGGATTTTGAAAAAATTAGCTAAACTACTGACCGCTTTACCACTTAAATTCATGTAAGTAGTGGGGATCAATAATTTGAATTCTTGGCCTTGAATGATCACTTTGCCTGTAAGGCCGTGATATTTAGGATCGTGTTTTAGAGTGCAGTTATAGCGTGCAGCGATTTGCTCGATGAACCAAGCACCTGCATTGTGGCGTGTGTTTGCGTATTCGGGGCCTGGATTAGCCAGGCCCACAAGCATTTGAATAGAATTCAAGGTTGCGAGACCTTAAATATTATTCTGCTGCTGCAGCGTCGTCTTCAACTGGAGCTGCTTTGTTTGCTTTGATAGTCAGGATAGACTGATCATGGCCTTCGCCTTTAGCTAAATCTACAGAGCTAACGCCTTTAGGGAAAGTTAGGTCAGAGATATGAACTGAATCGCCAACAACAAACTTAGAAACATCTACTTCAATGAATTCTGGAAGTGCTTTTGGAAGACACGTAATTTCAACTTCAGTTAACTGGTGAACAACAGTTGCGCCAGCTTTAGTTACAATCTCTTCACCGATGAAGTGTAGAGGAACTTTAGTTTGAAATTTATGAGTAGCATCTACACGTTGGAAATCAAGGTGAGTAAGCTTAGGCTTGAATGGGTGACGTTGGATATCTTTTAAGATTACTTCAACAGCTTCGCCATCAACGTTAAGCGTAAGGATATGCGTGTAGAAACCTTCGTCTTCTTGAGCTTTGATCATATCTTTATGAGCAAAAGTAAGAGATAAAGCTTCTTTATCAGCTCCGTAAAGGATTGCAGGAACTTTGTCTTCGCGACGTAGGCGGCGGCTCGCACCAGTACCAGTTTCTACGCGAAGTTCAGCGTTATACGTATAAGTTTTGTTAGACATGATGTCTCCAGTTATTTAAATGTGTAGGGCCTTTGCGACCAAGGTCCCTAGCCAAAAGGCGCGCTATCATACCACCACGCCCAGATAAAATAAACATCGCTTACAAAAAAAGCGCCAAAAGGCGCTTTTATATTCAGGAATGTTTAATTTTAGTGTTCAAACATCGCTGAGATAGATTCTTCGTTACTAATACGACGAATAGTCTCTGCTAACATGTCAGCAAGCGTAAGTACCTTAACTTTATCAAGGGCTTTAAGCTCATCAGATAGCGGAATTGAGTCAGTTACAATTACTTCATCAATCATTGAGTCACGTAAGTTTTCGGCTGCTTTACCTGAAAGGATAGGGTGTGTTGCGTATGCAAATACACGCTTAGCGCCATGTTCTTTAAGTGCTTCTGCGGCTTTACACAATGTACCACCGGTATCAATCATATCATCTACGATAATACAATCACGACCTTCAACGTCACCAATAATGTGCATTACTTGAGAAACATTTGCTTGAGGGCGACGTTTATCAATGATTGCTAAATCGGTATCGTTTAGTAGTTTTGCAATTGCACGAGCACGTACAACACCACCAATATCTGGAGATACAACAACGACGTCTTCAAAGTCGCGTTCTTTCATATCTTCAAGTAATACAGGGCTGCCAAATACGTTATCTACAGGTACATCAAAGAAGCCTTGGATTTGTTCAGCGTGTAAATCAACCGTAAGAACACGGTCAACACCAACACTTGATAAGAAATCTGCAACAACTTTAGCGGTAATTGGAACACGAGCAGAACGTACACGACGGTCTTGGCGCGCATAACCAAAATAAGGAATGACGGCAGTAATACGACCTGCAGATGCACGACGTAGAGCATCAACCATAACGATAAGTTCCATCAGGTTATCGTTTGTAGGGGCACAGGTTGATTGCAAGATAAAAACGTCCGAGCCACGAACATTTTCATTTATTTGAACACTGATCTCACCGTCGCTAAAACGGCCAACAACAGCATCGCCTAATTCAATATATAAACGTTTTGCAACTTTTTGAGCTAACTCAGGTGTTGCGTTACCAGCGAAGAGCTTCATGTCAGGCACGGTAGGGTTCCTCAGGCACTGAATATTTGGACTAACGGGCAATGATAAATTTCACTGCGGGTTAACTTATGATTACTTGTACGTTACTTCATTGATCGAATATGGCGGNTATGAGCAGGTGAGACATTTGCGCTTGAAGCCACAAAACCCTGCCAAGTATGGGGGAGATTTTCAAGTACATCTTGTGCTTGAACTTGGCTAGCAAATTCGACAAAACAACATGAACCTGTTCCGGTCATCTTCGACGGTGCGTATTTTAGCAACCACTGGAGGGTTTTTTCAACCTCGGGGCAAAGCTTTTTAACTAAAGGCTCACAATCGTTGGTCAAAGTATGGTGTTTCCAGTCGCCTATTATTTTTGGTGTGTCGCGTTTTAAATCTGGATGTGTAAATATTTTTGCGGTACTTACATGTTGGTTAGGGTGTACAACGCAGTACCATTTTTGTTCAAGTGTTACGTGGTGTAGTTTTTCACCAATACCGTGCGCTATGGCGCTTTGACCTTGTATGAACACTGGAACATCTGCCCCTAACTTGAGCCCTAGTTGAGCTAGTGTTTCTAAATTTAGTGCCAATTTCCATAACTTATTTAGGGCTAATAAAGTACTCGCTGCGTCAGATGAACCTCCTCCAACACCGCCCCCCATCGGCAAGCGCTTAATTAAATTTATTTTTACACCCAAAGAGGTTTTACAGTGTGTTTGTAATAATAAAGCAGCTTTATAGATGAGATTATCATTTAGAGGGATGTCTTTAGTATCACCACCGACAGAAATACTCCCATCTGTTGTTAACTCAAAATGCAGCTCATCACCAAAATTTAAAAAAGTAAATAAGGTTTCAAGTTCATGATAGCCATCTTCTCGGCGAGCATTAATATGTAAAAATAAATTGAGTTTTGCCGGAGCAATAAGTGAAAAAGAGGTTTTGTTATTCATACTTATTTAAACTGCCAATCGTATAGTTGAATTTTAATTTTTATTTGTTGGTGCTTTAACGTCAGTTTAGTAGGTAACCAGTAACCTGCGTTTTGTACATAGGCGCCATAATCTATTTGCCATTTTTTGCCTGTATTATCAAACCATAATACTTGCTTTGCACGCCCAAGCTCATCAACAATTAAACTTTCATCGTCAATAGTGCCTTTAAGCCAGTTATCGGCATTATCAACCGGTAGTGTAAAACCCGTTAATCGTTTTAAAAGCTCTGCAGCGTTAGTATCAAAGTATTGTTCACCGTCAAACTCTAATTCAGCACCGTTAGCTGTTTGTTTAAGCGACAAAATACGAGTACCAATAAAAGTAGTCAGTATTAAATTATTGGAATTTGTTGTTTGCTGCCAATTTAAGTTTGCAGATTGACGCTCTTCTGGGCTAATAAATGCAAGTTTACCTTCTACTTGCCAAGTTTTTTGAGCAGCTAAACGTGGTTTCCAATCATCATAAAGTGTTGTTTTTGTATCAATTTGATGAGCACAGCCACCTAAAAACAAAAAAAACATGAATAAAATCAAATATTGTCGAATCAAATGTTGTTCCTTACTTTCCATATTCCGCTGATTTTTGGTAAAATTACCGCCTTTGAAGTAGGGCTCAGCAATATTTGGCAAATATGACCATAATAGCACTAGGTATAAATCACAAAACCGCATCCGTAGAATTACGTGAAAAAGTGGCTTTTTCGCCTGAGCAAATTTCAGAGGCGTTGCAACAATTAAGTGGCCATGCCGACTTTAATGAAGCGGTTATTGTGTCTACCTGCAATCGAACCGAGATCTATTGTAGCCTCGCTCAGCAAAATTCCCAAACACTGTTGAGCTGGCTTGCCAGTTTCCATGGTTTGGATGAACATGAACTGAGCAAAAACACTTATTGCTACGAAGATAACGATGCTATTAATCACTTAATGCGCGTGGCGTGTGGGTTGGATTCTTTGGTGTTGGGCGAACCGCAAATTTTGGGGCAAATAAAACAATCGTTTTTTAGTGCTAAAAACCACGATGCAGTAGGTGTTACGTTTGATAGGTTGTTTCAAAAAACATTTTCAGTAGCGAAACAAGTTAGAACTGAAACCGATATTGGCGCAAGTGCTGTATCGGTAGCGTTTGCTGCAGTTAACTTGGCAAAGCATATTTATGGCAAGCTTGATAAGACCAATGTGTTATTAATTGGCGCAGGTGAAACCATTGAATTGGTTGCTAAACATTTATACCAAAATGAGCCTCAAAATATCACTGTTGCAAATAGAACTATTGAGCGAGCTCGTAACTTAGCTGATGAAGTGTCGGCAGATGTGATTGCTTTGGCGCAATTGCCTGAGCGTTTGCATAAAGCCGATATAGTGATTAGTTCTACAGCCAGCACTTTGCCTATTATTGGTAAAGGGGTGGTTGAGCAGGCGCTAAAGCAGCGACGTCACAAACCTATGCTATTTATAGATATAGCGGTTCCGCGTGATATAGAAAGCCAAGTTGGGGAGCTAGATGCTGCCTATTTATATTCCGTTGATGACTTACAAACCATTGTAAGCGAGAATATGGCAGCGCGCGAGCAAGCTGCACAGCAAGCGCAAATAATTATTACTGAACGCACCAAAGAATTTGCAATGTGGATGCGTTCACTCGATTCGGTAGATTTAATCCGCCATTATCGAAACGATGTACAAACAATTAAGTCTGAACTTGTAGAGCGTGCTGTTAGTCAGCTCAATACAGGTAAAGATGCAGAAAAAATTATATTAGAGCTCGCCAATAAATTAACCAATCGCTTAATGCACGCGCCTACCCGTGCAATACAAGATGCAGCGAAAAAAGGTGAAGTGGCGCAGCTAAACCAGTTGAAAAAAATGTTAGGTATTGATCAGGAATAACCGTTAAATGAAAGAGTCTGTTTATAATAAATTAGAAACCTTAGTAGAGCGTTACGAAGAAGTACAAGCGCTGCTAAGCGACCCGTCGGTCATTAGTGATCAAAACCGTTTTCGTGCGCTTTCAAAAGAGTATTCTGAGCTTGAAGAGATTGTAAAAACGTTTTTAAACTATAAAGAAACGCAAGACGATTTAGCCAGTGCAGAAGAAATGCTTAAAGATTCTGACCCTGAAATGCGTGAAATGGCGCAAGAAGAATATAAAGAAGCAAAAGCACAAATACTAGTGATTGAAGATCAAATTCAAGTATTAATGTTGCCAAAAGATCCGCGAGATAACAACAACGTTTTTGTTGAAGTACGTGCAGGGACGGGCGGCGATGAAGCGGCTATTTTTGCTGGTGACTTATTTCGTATGTACAGCCGCTACGCAGAAAATAAAAAATGGAAAGTAGAAGTTGTAAGCACCAATGAAGGTGAGCATGGCGGTTACAAAGAAGTTATTGCAAATATCAGTGGCGAAGGCGTTTACGGTCAATTAAAGTTTGAATCAGGTGTACACCGCGTACAACGTGTGCCAGAGACTGAATCACAAGGTCGTGTTCATACCTCTGCGTGTACTGTTGCGGTTATGGCAGAAGTACCAGAAGCTGAAGCGATACAAATTAATACAGCAGATTTAAAAGTTGATACATTTCGTGCATCAGGCGCAGGTGGTCAGCATGTAAATAAAACTGATTCTGCTATTCGACTTACACATATACCTACCGGTGTTGTGGTGGAGTGTCAGGATCAGCGTTCGCAACATAAAAACCGCGCTAAAGCGATGTCAGTACTTGCAGCTCGACTGCAACAAGCTGAAGATGAAAAACGCCATGCGGCAGAA
>NZ_AUTI01000284.1:0-6373 GCF_000497995.1 Pseudoalteromonas sp. TB25 | reverse complement strand
CCCCCGGCGTGACAGGCCGGTATTCTAACCAACTGAACTACCACTCCATATTTTCGTTGCTGTTTAGGTCTCCCTGACAGCGGCGTGAATAATACGAACCAACCCCTATTTCGTCAAGGGCTTTTTTGTTTTTTTATAGGTTTTTTAGTCATCTGTCATCGAAAGGTTTAAAATTTCACCTGATCTGTCATTTTTTGAGCCATTTTTACCGACTTGATTTTTTTCTGTGTCGGCAACATCACCTTCACTTGTTTTCTTTTTCTTTAAAAAAGGCAGCTTAACTTTAAATTTAATCGGTTTTTTCTGAACGAATATACGAATTAACAACCATCCGAGTAATAAAATGAGCGTATTGCAGCCTACAATTAAACTAATAATTGTCGAGGTGGCCATTTTTTCTTCAACAGGCTCACTCTCGATCATTTTATCTGGCGTAATAATCGTTGCAGGATCAATTTCGGGCACCACTTCTATGGGTCGTTCTATCTCAAATTTATACGTTGGCAGCGCTGCCATAAATTCACGGCCATTAATATTAGTGCCAAAAACAGACAGTTCAACACTATATCTACCCCAATCATAATTTTTAACACTAAGCTGACGTGAGTCTTTAGCTGCAGCATCTATGGTAAACATTTGCTCTTCGTTATTGGGATAGTAGATTTTTCCCTGGATGATGACTGTCTCTGGCTTAACAATACTTGGGTCTATATTTATAGTTAACAGATGCTCGTCTGTGTCTTGTTCTGCTAACGCGACTTCGGTTATAAAAGGTGGCTCGTGCACTTCTATTGTATTTTGCACAATGCGGCGCTGCAGCAGAGGTGTTGCCACGTAAAGCTCTGGTGTCCATTCACCCGCAGGAAAATCTAAAGTAAACTCGCCGGTAAACACACCATCTTTAGGACGCTCATCAAATCCACGTCCATCGTCTTTAAATTCCGCTACTTCTTGAATGCCTGCGCCAAAGTTAGCAAAGTTTTCATTGTTGGTACTTACAAAGTCAACATTAAGGCTCACAACATCCCTAAATAGGTTTGTGTTAATTGGCTCACCGTCGTTTAGTATTTTCCCGGTGATTTTTATTGTCTCCCCCCTAAACAACATTGAAGGAAGAGGCTCTGCCTCAAGAGATATTTCGCCTAATACAACTATTCTGCTGTCGGGTAAAATACTGCCTATTACTTGCCAAGGACCCGCCATAGGTTTTTTTATGGTAACTAAATCGTAGCTGAGTTCGTCAAACCAATCTAAGTTAGGGTTTTTAACTGAGTCAGTAGCAAAGTACTTACTGCCATCGGGCCGCACTAAAATAACAGCAGGTGCACCTGATTTTCTAAAAAACAGCAGTGTTATTTCATCTATTTTGCTATCTATGCGAAAACGATTATCAAGTAAAGGGATCTCATTTTGATGCCCATCGCGCTTGAGCACTTCTACTTGTCTTACGCCATATGAATTGCCAGTAAATAAACTAGCGGCACATAACGCTGTTACAAAATACATCGTTTTCATTAAATCGCCTTATTCTGCGCGCCATATACATTGGCCGCCTTCTTTGTTTACAAGATCTAATCGTGCTTCGTGTGCGCTTTGCTCAGTGTCGCTTGCTCGCAATACAACTAATGGGGCTCTATCACTATTTAAACGCTTTATACCGCCTTTCTGTTGCTCGCTGCCGTCATCTTTGTTTTGATTCAAATTCAGCTTTGTTTGACCACCCGTCATGGCAAGGTAAACATCGGCTAAAATTTCAGAATCCAGTAGCGCGCCGTGAAGTGTTCGCTTTGCGTTATCTACATCGTAACGACGACATAATGCATCAAGATTGTTCTTTTGACCTGGATGCAAGTCACGCGCCATTTTAAGCGTGTCGAGAACTTGACAAAAAGTCTCTGTTTTAGGATAGCCCTGATTAAGTAGTGCAAATTCATTATCCATATGACCAACATCGAACGGTGCGTTATGAATAACTAACTCTGCCCCTTCAATATAGTCGAAAAACTCTTGGGCAATTTGATGAAATAACGGTTTATCACGTAAAAATTCGTTAGTGATACCGTGAACGTCGATTGCTTCTTCTTCGCTTGGGCGTTGTGGGTTTATATAAACGTGAAAGTTATTGCCTGTTAAACGGCGATTTACTAACTCCACACAACCAATTTCTATAATACGGTGCCCTTGTTTAGGGTCGATGCCGGTGGTTTCTGTATCTAAAACTATTTGTCTACGTGCCATATCGAATTTAGCCTGATTCTGGTATCTTTCTATAATCACTTTATTGTACATAAGATCAAGGTAAAACAGTGCAAAAAACCGTAGAGATTTACACCGACGGCTCATGTTTAGGTAATCCAGGCCCCGGCGGTTATGGTATTTTTATGATTTATAACGGCCACGAAAAAGAAATGAGCCAAGGTTATAAACTCACAACAAATAACCGAATGGAAATGCTCGCGGCTATTGTAGCCCTAGAATCACTCACTCGAGAATGCGATGTAAACCTAACAACCGATAGCCAATATGTTAAGCAAGNATCGTGGATCACTAACTGGAAAAAACGTGGCTGGTTAACATCAGCTAAAAAGCCGGTTAAAAACGTCGATTTATGGAAACGCTTAGATAAAGCCTGTAGCGAGCACAATGTAACTTGGAAGTGGGTTAAAGGGCATAGCGGCAATAAATACAACGAAATAGTTGACGATTTAGCGCGCGATGCCGCTGGCAGTAAAGATTTACTAGAAGATGTAGGCTACCAGCCTTAAATTTATTCTAAGCTAGTTGTTATACCAATTTTATTAAAAACATGTTCATTCTATCGCATTAAATAACTCACTAACTGCGTTAAAAATTATTCATATAGAACAACTATATGTCACAATTTTCGCCTTGTTAATGTGCTATTTTCTTAGCGCTATGATAGATCACTTATTTAATGCAATTGGTATTATTTTTTTGCTCGCACGATTTAAAGTGTTGCTTTGACGTTTGTCTAAGCCCTGCCCCTTTTACTGGTGCAAACTGCGGCCTAGCATGCCACTTAGGTTTTATCGGCGTAAGTGGCGCAACTCTTTTTCGTGCCACCAGCATATAAACACTGCCCATTGGTTTTAAATACTGTTTTGCAAAAGTCCGCCAAAACTCAAATCTTGATAACCTGTTACCTCTTGCCAGTGATGAATAAATAAAACGTTCGTCACTTACAATTTCAAAACCCAATAAATTTAGCCAATCTTTAACCCTCGCAGGGGTAAAAAAGCGCCCCGTCCATGGTAACTTCTGACCACTAAAAGGCAGCATTTGTGCAAGCCCACACAAACTAAACGGATTAAAACCAGTCACTAGTATATAACCGCCCGGAATAAGCGTGCGATGTGCTTCTCGTAAAATGTGATGTGGGTCTGAATGATACTCTAAGCAGTGGCTTAGTATACAAGCATCAATACTGTGCTCGTAAAATGGCAATTCATCTATGTCAGCAACTACCCCAGTGTAAGGCCCAGGCTCTGCAACACACACTTGGTGTTTAATCGTACTTATACTTGTGTTTAATTCGCCACTTAAATTACCCAACTTAAGCATATGATAGCCAAACATACGCGGAAGCCATTGCTCCATTTTACGTTCAATATCTGTGCGTAAATAATCCCCATGAGGAAACTGCTGCCACGACAGTGGTTTGGGTCCTTCTTGAAAACTAAGGGCTGGTTTCATTTTTTGAGCTCGTTATACTATGCGATAAGTGTCACTTTATAGAGCAATTTACCATGGTGCAAGTCAAAGCAATTAAAGCCTTTTCTGATAATTACATTTGGTGTTTAACTACCGATAACAGTAACCAAGCATGGGTAGTCGATCCAGGCCAAGCACATCCCGTATTAACGTACTTAGCTGAGCACAAACTAACGCTTGGTGGCATTTTAATTACGCATCATCACTACGACCACACTGATGGCGTAGCTGAATTAGTTGACGCCTATCCAGATATATCGGTTTATGGCCCTGCAAATAGTCCATTTAAAGGCGTCACTCACGCACTCACTGATGGACAAAGCATCAGTGTGCTTAATATTAACTTTACTATTTTAGCAACTCCTGGGCATACGCTTGATCATATTTGCTATACAAATGATGAACTTGCTTTCACAGGCGATACATTGTTTAGCGGTGGATGTGGACGCTTATTTGAAGGCACGCCAAAGCAAATGTGGAAATCTTTTAATAAACTAAGAGAGCTGCCTGCAAGCTGCAGTGTGTATTGCACGCACGAATACACGCAAGCTAATCTTGCCTTTGCCAAAGCGGTTGAACCACGTAACCCAGAACTCCTTGCGTACAGTAAAAAAGTAGATGAATTACGCAGTAATAACCAAATCTCCCTACCCACTTCTATTGGACAGGAGCTAAAAATAAATCCATTTATGCGTAGCGATTTGCCAACCATTACAGAGTTAGTGCCAGAAAAATTCATCTCGGTTACAAAAAACAATGAACCTTGGGGAAACTTTGCGAGTCTGAGACAGTTCAAAGACAATTTTTAATGCACAAACTAATACTTTAATATTTATTTTATTAGAATCATTAACTTAAGATATAGTGATGATTCTATTTCTGCGTTTTAAAAAGTCATTAAGTGGCAATGTTAACTCATAACAGGTAGTATTCGCCGAGTTTTTTACCCGATGTATTGGTATTTATGAATAAATCTCCCTTATTAGTAGCCTTGGCGTTAGCGCTAAGTGGTTGCCAAACTGTGACAACTCTAGACTCAGACTCTCAAGTCGCCACGCAAGCAAACCAACAACTCGAAGGCGCAAGTCCTAACGACATTAACAATGCATTGATGGTAAACGCACAATATCAGCAAGTTGACTCTGATGAGCAAGAAGCGCCCGTGTTTGATGATGTGTGGGAGCGAATTCGCTACCAACTTTCTATCGAAATACCGCAAAACCGCCCTGTTGTTACTGAACGTAACTATTACGCTCGCCACCAAGCCTATTTAGATCGTATTTCTAAACGTGCAGAACCTTACTTACACTTTATTGTTGAAGAAGTAGAAAAGCGCGAAATGCCAATCGAAATTGCACTACTGCCTATTGTAGAAAGCGCATTTGACCCATTTGGTTATTCTAATCGCAGCGCATCGGGCATTTGGCAGTTTATGCCTGCAACCGGTGAGCGATTCGATTTAAAACAAAACTGGTGGTACGACGGTCGTCGCGACATAGTGCAGTCGACTCGCGCAGCACTTGATTACTTATCGTATTTACATAAAACACTTGAAGGCGATTGGCTAAATGCGATTGCTGCTTATAATTCAGGTGAAGGGCGTTTAATGCGCGCGATTAAAAAGAATCGTAAAAAGCATTTACCTACCGATTTTTGGTCTCTTGATTTACCAAGCGAAACAACAGCCTACGTACCAAAGTTATTAGCACTTGCCGATTTATTAAAACGCTCAGATGATTTTAACGTTACATGGCAACCAGTAATTAATGCACAAGTGGTTGAAGTGGTTGATGTTGGCTCGCAAATAGATTTAGCACTTGCTGCTGATATGGCTGATATGACGCTTACTGAGCTATACAGATTAAACCCCGGTTTTAATCGCTGGGCAACTGATCCTAATGGCCCACATTCTTTATTATTGCCTGTTGATAAAGCAGAGGAATTTAGCCAAAAACTAGCAAACACTGATGTTAAAAACAGATTACGCTGGCAGCGTTATATTGTGGCTCGAGGCGACAGCTTATCGGTAATTGCCAAAAAGTTTACAACAAGCTCAAGCGCAATCCGATCGCTTAATAAACTCAAATCAAATACGATTAAAGTAGGCCAAGAATTATTAGTCCCGCTTACTGATGGCGCTATAAATAGTGAGCATTTACCAAAGCAGATGCGTTTAGCTGCTAATAAAGCAACTCGCACAAAACTTTCGCACACAGTTAAAAGTGGCGACACGTTATGGGATATTAGCCGCGAATATGACGTAACTATGGATGAGTTGGCTAAATGGAATAAGCTAAAGAAAAACTCTGTACTGCGCCTAAATCAAAAACTTACTGTGTATAAGTCAGCTAATAAACCACAAGCAACGGCAAGTACCAACCGTACTATTACATACAAAGTACGCCGTGGTGACTCACTTGCACGTATTGCGTCTAAGTTTAATCTAAGCGTTAACGAAATTATTAAGTGGAATAATTTAGCCGGTCAAAAATACTTACAACCTGGCCAAAAGCTAAAACTTAAAGTAGATGTCAGAAGTAGTTAATTTATAAAACTATATTAAAAGTAAAAAGGAGCGCATGCGCTCCTTTTTTAATACTTTAAAATTAAAGGATTAAGCAGGTAGTTTTTCTAGCCATAC
>NZ_AUTI01000283.1:0-9112 GCF_000497995.1 Pseudoalteromonas sp. TB25 | reverse complement strand
GGCCGTTTTTCACAGGTGAACGTGGCCACTATGAAATAGCAGCAGCTAACGCAAACAACGCCTTTGATGATGCTAAACAAGCGCAAATTAAAAATAGTTATGTTAAAGGTTTGGAGCAATTTGCCAATAAAGGGCTAATGCTACCAGAGCAAGTATGGGATGGTGTAGGTGTAAATAAAGCTGGTCATGCGTTAGGCGAGGGCACAAACTCAGCAACGCCACTTGCATGGACACATGCAGAATACATTAAGCTTGTACGCTCACTCAGTGATAAACAAGTATGGGATTATTATCCAGTGGTTGGCGAGTCACTTAAAGACTAATATAAAGCAAGCTGCAGTTATTAAAAAGGCTTCTAAATAAATTTAGAAGCCTTTTTTACTATTCAGTTATTCTGTATTTAAACTAATATGAATCAGCAATAATACTTAATTATTTGTTGGTAATAACTAGATAACGAAATTTTTATCTTGTTATCAGTACGATTTTCTTACCTCAAAATAGATCACCTAATTAGGCGATTTGATATGAAGGGTGCTCTTCATATGAAATGAATGCCACCCTTTTATTACATTATTTGAGGCCACATTTATTATCAAACCAAGATAACAACTCTGTATAAAACTCTTTTTTATGATCGTAGAAAAGCGTATCAGAAAAGTGATCAGCATCTTCTAGCTCAATATATTTAAAGTCTTTTTTGTACTTTTCAAGCTCAGATACAAAGTCTCTACTGTGTTTTACTGGAACACGACTGTCGATATCGCCATGTACAACCAGTATAGGAATATTTACTTTATTTACTTGCTCTACAGGAGAGACACCAGTAATAGTAGGGCGTTGTAAGATACTTAAAAAGCGATTTTCGTTAAGAGTTGCATTGATACGACTTAAATCACTTACACCCGCACCGGCAACAACACATTTATATATGTTGTTTTCACGCATAGATGCAGCAAATGCAGCATAACCACCATAACTCCAACCAAATAAAGCAAGCTTATCTTTTGTTGCTAAACCTTTATCTATTAAATATTGTGCGGCGTCATCTAAATCATCTTGTTTTTTCAAGCCCCAGTTATTATCACCGGCTATCCAATGCTCCAGACCGTAACCTGTAGAACCTCGGTAGTTTGGTTGAATAACTACGTAACCATGATAGGCGAGTAACTGTGCCCAGTCATCAAATACAACAGAGTCACGAACCCAAGGACCACCGTGAGGGAGTACTATTGCGGGGTGAGGACCTTTAGTTGCAGGAATAGTTACGTATGCTTTTATTTTACGTCCATCTCTTGCTTTATAAGAGATATATTTAACGGTTCCTAATTTACTTTTATCAATAAACGGAAGGCGATCACCAATCTTAGTTAACTTCTGTTTATTAGTAACAATGTAATAGCTGCCAGGGTTATCGTCAGCAGATACTCTCACTACTAATACATTATCGTTATCAGAGCTACTGATGATTTGTACAAATTTACCTTTAAATAAAGACGCAACAGATTCGTTAAGTGCTTGTAGGTTAGGATCTGTGAAATAAAACTTAGGTTGCTTAGTTGTATAGCGAAAGCCTTGTAAGGTGCCGTCGGTATCAAGTATAACACCATCGGTATCTACAGACTTAAGACCAAATTGACGTTCAGAATACTGACCTGTTTTAATATTATAAATATAAATGCCAGTCGTATTTTCGCCTAAGTTGGCATTAACATAAACTTCGTTAGGGTTACCTTTCGCAAACCCTAAAATCTCAAAGTTTTCACGCTTTTTAGGACTAACTTGCTTAATTACTTTCCAATCATCATTACCTTTATCTCGGGCATAATAATCGATTGCGTTATCAGACTTATTCCAACCTTGGGCTATTCTTATTTCACCGTCGTAGTCAGAAACGAATGAGCCTGATACTTTTTCATTTCCGCGCATTACAGTAACGCTTCGTCCAGTATTAATATTAAAGCGCACTACATCTGGAATGTAGTTATTATTAATATCAACCTCTACTAATACTTCATCTTTTTTGTCAGGAAGTATATTTATTATATTAAATTGAACATTTCGTTTTTTCTTAAATGGTAATAGCCAGTCGCCTTTACCATCTGCATCGGTTATTGCAAACTTATTAACCCAGTATTTGCGACTTCCATCTTCTAATATTTGCCTAAACATAACGCCAAGTTTTTCATCGTTTAACCAGACGATTGAAGATATTAGCATTTTATCAGCGCCTAATCTTACAGGCTCTGCATCTAGGTTATTTGGATCTCTTATCTCAATTATATAGTCACCATTTTTAGTAGTCGCTCTTAAAATAGCAAGCTTCTTACCATCAGGTGATGCTACAACACTGCGTATAGCAGATGACATTGAGAAAGCATCAATACTGCTTACTTGTGCCGCATCTTCAGTTTCGCTATTAGCAAAAGAAGATAGGCCTAGTAGGGTTAATCCTACTAATATTCTTTTTTTAAATTTCATTTTTATTCCCTCAAAAAAAATGGCCTAAAATTTTAGGCCATCTGGATTGAATATTTACTCAGCCAATTCTAATTAAAAAGAAGCTGTAAAACTGATGTATGGGCTACGACCTGAAGTGTCATAACCAACACCTAGAGGGATATTAGTGTTTGAAAAAGAACCACTTGGATCTACTTTAGGAGGAGCTTCATTAAACACGTTACGAACACCAAAGTTCACTTTATAAGCATCGTTAGACCAAGTCATACCGATATTATGTACAAAGTAGTCATCGGTGAAACCAACTGGGCGACATTTAAGTGCTTCACCGTTAGCGTCAGTTAAACCACGACAACCTGCAGTGCCTTCTTCAAATTCACCTAAATCATCCTCATCTTCACGACCTTTACCGATGAAACGCGTTTCCCAGTTAAATCTAAAATCAGAGTATTTAAGTTGTAAGCGAGCGGTACCACGCCATTCCGGAGAATCTGGCTCGCCCATATTGTCATCAATAGTACCAAGCACGTCAAAAACTTGCTCTGTCATGCGAGTAGCTTGAAGATCTAGTGTAATACCTAGGTTTTCTTCTGCGATTACTGTATCTGTTTCAAAGTAGATATTGTAATCAAAACCTTTAGATGAGATTAAACCAATATTGATAAAGCTAGCATCAACTAAATCAATTTGACCATTTTCGTCACGTCCGATACGGCTACAGAAAGCATCATTACCATCAGCAGAATAACACTGACCAATACTGTAACCAGCGCTTGGCTCTGCAATACTATTCGTTACTTCAATATCAAAGCGGGTTAATGACATTGTTAAATCAAATGCATCAGTGAACGGTTGTTCAAAGATAAAACCGTATGTTTTAGCCACTGATGTTTCAGCACTAAGCTCAGTTGTACCGCCAGTTTCAATCTCAGCGCTGTAAGCTGCAGTGTATGAGTCAGTTCCATTTTGACCTAAACCAAGAGTAGTTGGATCAATACCTGATGCTTGACAAGCGTTTAGTACAGCTGTATCACGTGTTTCTTCTGCTGCATTATATGTAGCTGCTGAACCTGGGTTCAATGGGTCGATATTACGAGCATCTTCCGGAACAACACATGGATCGGCAACTGTATTAAAACCAGACGTACCGTTTAAGAAACGCTCGCGTAGGTTAGGTGCTCTGTACGAAGTACCTTTTGTTGCACGTAGAGTAAACCACTCAACAGGACGGTAAATTGTTTTAAGACTATAAGTTGATTCTGCATCGTAGAAAGATTCTTCAGAAACACGGCCAGAAGCTGTAAATGTAAGTTCTTCAGCGCCTTTAACACCTTTAAGTAAAGGGAATTCAACTTCTGTGAATATTTCCTTTAAGTTACGTGAGCCATCAGCGCCTTGGTCAGCAAAATAGCCCCATAGTAAGCCTTGAGATGCAGCAGCATTTGGATTTGATTCAATTTCATCACGACGATATTCAACCCCAACGATACCTGCAACAGTTTCGTTGTTCCATGGTAATGCGAAGAAATCACCACCCATGAATGCATTGAAAACAAACTGGTTTACTTTAGTTTCGATATCGCGGTCGATAAACAAGTAAGCAGCTTCTTCAGGTGAAAGCGTACCGCCACCTTCTTGATAAATACTATCTGCAAATAAATTAACAGGAACACATCCATCAGAACCGGTACCACAGGTAACAGTACCATCATCATTAAGAACAGCGGTTTCTAATGAGTTAATTAAGCGCTCTTCATCAATACCAACACGGTGGTCAGTACCTTTTGATGCGCTGTACGATACAGATGCGTCGTAGTACCAATTGTCTAAGCCGATGTTTTCAAACATACCAAGATTACCAGTAACACCAGTAACTAAGCGATATTGTGAAACTTCAACCTCAGTTTGATCACGGTCACCACGAATATTGATGATTGGCTGAACGGCTTCTGGTCCACCAGGGCCCACACCTAACACGCCAAAACAGTCAATACCGTTTGTTCCACAAGGGTTATATGGGTTTGATGCCGCTACTTGTTGGAATATCTGTGCACCTGGACTAAAAATTGGTGATTTACGACTAGCGTATAAACCTTCGTAGTAGAAAGTTGTATCGTTATCATCTTGGAAGTTATATTCACCATTAAGCATTAGTGAAATACGTTCATTTTTACTTCTGTAATCACCGCTTTTGTAGTAATCAGATTGTTGGAAAGCGTATAGAGGGTCTTGGAAATCAACGTCACGGAAACCATCGCCGTTACCATCTACAAATACACCATCGTTGATACCATCGCCATCAAAATCGCCCGCTACCCATGAAGGTAAAAATCCTTCAAGACTTGATGGTACAGTTGATTCACTGAAGTTTGGAATACCAGTGTTTGTAAAGTCAGGTGTATAATAAACACTACCAAAGAAAGATGGTACGCTAATACGGTTTGTTAGAGGGAAAATGTCACATGAATCTTCACCGCTTGCTACAGGACCATAGCCACTGTTTCGGGTTACGATACTGCCATCTTCAGCTTCCCAAATACGCTCTTCACACCCTTTAACAAAAGGGTTGCCAGCTAAAGATTGAGATTTCTGTTCTGAATATTCAACACCAACGGTGATAAAACCATTATCCATGGTTTTGCCCCACATACCCGAAAGTACAGTTTCTTCACCGCCTTCACCTTTAGGTTGACGGTAAGATGCATCAAAAATAAAGCCTTCAACATCTTTTTTTAATATTACGTTAGCTACACCCGCTACCGCATCAGAACCATAAACGGTTGATGCGCCATCAAATAAATTCTCTACACGCTCAATCATTACACCTGGTATCAAGTTCAAATCAGGTGAAGTTGGCGCACCACCTACACCTGCGGGAGCCATTCTTCGACCGTTGATAAGTACAAGAGTACGCTCAGCACCTAAACCACGAAATCCGATTGTTGCAGCGCCTGGACCGTTATCTAGTACAAAACCACCAAATGTATTATCTATTTGAGCACCAGCCGCTTGGCTGGTTGACTGGAGCATTGAACCTGCATCAAATAAACCCATTTCACGAGATAAGTCACCGTTGATAATTTGAATTGGCGATGCATTTGAAAATTCAGCTTTTCTTATACGCGAACCTGTTACAACAATTCGCTCTGGCGCTTCTTCTTCTAGTTCAACGTCTGAGTTTAAGTCATTTTCCTGGGCTAGCGCGTTAGGCGCTAAGGCTACAGATCCTAGCAATAAAGAATATCTTATTGCATTTGATAGTGCTTTAGTTTTAAACATATGTAAATCCCTGAGATATTATTGTTATTTAAGCTATAAATCATAAATTAAACAAAGTGAAATACAGCATCACAATAAATTTACATTATTGAAACTAAATAGTAAATGCGGTTAATGGTGAGTAACTACGCAATAGGTGCTGAAACAGTCAGTTTTGGGCCTTAAAAGTGAATTTTTTCGCTAATTTTTTTTTAATTGTCTGTTTTTAAATGGTTTTCTTGTTTGTAAACGAATGTGAATGGATGTAATCGGCATATACATGGAAAGAGAAGGCTCAGCTTGACTTTCTAGGAATGAGAATAGGAGGCAACAGGGTGCTTTGAACTTCTTCACCACGTATCAGTTTTAATAGGTTCTCTACTAACATTTGCCCAGCAATAGTGGTGTTTTGCTCTATTGTAGTTAGTGGTGGGTTTACATAACTTGCAATGGCTATATTATCAAAGCCGACTACCGCAACATCTTTCGGCACGTTAATATTTGCTTCTTTAAGTGCGCGTATAGCCCCAATAGCAATTAAGTCACTTGCAGCAAATAAGGCGTTAAATTTAATATTATTAGCAATTAGTGAGCGTGTGGCGTGATAGCCAGATTCTTCAGTAGAGATAGCATTAGCCATTTTACGCTCATTTATTTTAACGTTGTTAGCCAATAGCTCATCTTTAAAACCCTGAAAACGACTAAAAAATTCGGGGCTGTGATCAGAGGCGTCACCAATAAAAGCGCAATCAGTTCTGCTATGCGCAATAAAGTGCTCAGCGGCGAGCTTACCGCCACCGTAGTTATCACAACAAACAGTTAAATCGGGACGGTTATCTACCGTTGCACCCCAGCAAACAAACTTAGTATTTTGTTCAAGTAAGGTGTTAAATTTTGGTTGGTAATCAATGTAATCGCCATACCCGAGTAAAATAATGCCATCAGCTCTGTGGCTGTCTTCGTAGTCTGCTTGCCAATCAGCACTGGCCGATTGAAATGAAACTAATAAATCGTAACCTTCTTTAGCGCAAGCACGGGTAATACTGCCAAGCATGGCTAAAAAGAAAGGATTTATTTGGGACTCGTCAGAAGTAGGATCTTCAAACAACAATAATGCAAGCGTACTACTTTGTTGAGTGCGAAGGTTACTCGCATTTTTATCAACTTTATAATTAAGCTTTTTGGCTATATCGAAAACACGCTTGCGTGTTTCTTCATTAACAAGGTGGCTGTTACGTAAAGCGCGAGATACAGTCGATTGAGATACCCCTGCATAGTGGGCAATATCAAATGAGGTAGCTTTACCTTTCATTGTTACAACTTAATTAAATTGATAAATAATTGTGTTATTTTCGTTTATTGATGAATAATTTCAAGCTTTTTGTGAATTAACGTATATTTTTATTGATAAATTCCTGACACCGGTGTCATAATGTCAGTGTTTTATCATTTTGTTGTCAAAACGTATTCGCTGTCTATATCTTTATAGGCAGCATTTTTTACTGTGATAGCTACTTTGAGGTGATAGCTCAAAGTATAAATAACAATGGTACACCATTGTAAAATAATAAGCATGAGTCGCTTAACAAAAGAGATAATACTATGAGCCCAAACGCTTCTGCCCAATTTGATCCCATCTTAGTTGCTGATGTCGGCGGCACTAATGCCCGCTTTGCTTTAATAACTGCTTTTAATGAACAGACTAACCAATTTATAATAGAACACATTAATATTTTTCCTAGTGCCAACTTTGGTTCTCTTGAAAGTGCGCTCGAGCAATACTTACAAACAGTCCCACATATTGCACCCAAACGCGCATGTTTAGCCGTTGCAGGGCCAATAAAAGCCGGGCAAGTGCATTTAACCAATTTAGGTTGGCATTTTAGCGTCAGTGAATTTAAAACTCATTTTGATTTACAGCAACTTGAAGTCATTAATGATTTTGCTGCCTTTGCTTACGCTGCCCCTTACTTAGATCCTAAACAAAATGTCATTGTTAAATCAGGTCAAGCTGATGATAACGCAAACATTGGTGTTATAGGTCCAGGTACTGGTTTTGGTGCCGCGTGCTTAGTTAGAACGTCTCAATCTACCGCAGTGCTAAGTTCAGAAGGGGGGCATATATCACTTGCACCTGTTAATGAACTCGATACTTTATTATTAAATGAGTTACGTAAAGATCATCCCCATGTTTCTATCGAAACAGTTTTTTCAGGTCCTGGCATAACGCATTTATACAAAGCAATGTCTGCGGTTAAGGGTGTAACAGCTAAAAATTTAGATGCCGCACAAATTAGCAGTCTTGCAAATAGTGGTGAATGTGATGTGTGTGATGCAACCTTAAACCAGTTTTGTGATTGGATTGGCAGTGTTGCCGGTGATTTAGCGGTTGTTTATGGCGCGTTAGGTGGATTATTTATTGGCGGTGGAATACTACCTCGTATGCAAGCGAGACTTCTTGAGAGTCGTTTTGTTGAACGATTTTCGCAAAAGGGTATTATGTCGCAGTACGCAGGACAAATCCCTGTAACACTCGTAACACAAGACAACATACCGCTTATTGGCGCTGCTGCGTGTTTACACAATAGCAAATAGGGCTTTGGTCTTACAGGTTGTATTTGGATAATGGACAGATGAAAAAAGTAACCATAAATAGTGTAGCAAGCCATGCAGGGGTTTCTAAAAAAACCGTCTCACGCGTGTTAAACAATGAGCCTAATGTAAGTGCCGCCACCCGAGAAAAGGTGCTTGCGGTATTTAAAGAGCTTGATTACACCCCAAATCCAATTGCACGAGGTCTTGCTCAAAATCGTAGCTTTATTATTGGCTGTTTATACGATAACCCAAGTAAAAGTTATATTACCCGAGTGCAAACGGGCGCCTTAGAAGCGTGTAAAGAAAACAACTATAATTTATTGATACACCCTTGTGAGTTTCGTGGTGAAGCACTTATAAATAATATTGAGCAATTACTACAAACTTCTCGATTAGATGGCATTGTGCTAACACCTCCTTTTGGTGATTTTGCTGAGCTTGCTTCTTTTTTAAAATCTAAAAAAATTCCTTATGCAAGAGTTGCTTCAGCTTTACTACAAGATGATTCAATTTCAGTGCGTAGTAACGACGAGCAAGGCGCATTTGAGATTACCGAGCATTTAATTAACCTCGGTCATAAGTCTATAGCCTTTATTAAAGGGCATCCAGATCACAGTGCCACGCAACAACGTTTTAAAGGTTACAGGCGTTCACTTGCAAGCCATGGTATAGAATTTGATGAGCGCTTAGTAGAGGAGGGTAACTTTAGTTATCACTCAGGTGTAGATAGTGCACGCAGCATATTAGATTTATCCCCTAGGCCAACCGCTGTATTTGCATCAAACGATTACATGGCGGC
>NZ_AUTI01000282.1:0-10455 GCF_000497995.1 Pseudoalteromonas sp. TB25 | reverse complement strand
CTACCGTTATATTCGCTGGTGGCGAAAATGGTGAAATAAAAGGCTCGTGCCGCTCTATTGAAGGGCTACACATGCGCGATTTACTCGAAGGACTTAATACCGCCGACCCGCATTTAATTAATAAATTTGGTGGTCACGCAATGGCCGCCGGTTTAAGTATTAACGAGCAACACTTTAACGACTTTAAAAAAGCGTTTGATGCCGCAGTTAGCGCGCAACTAAGTGAAGAAAGTAAACGCTGCATTGTGTTTACCGACGGCGAGCTGCCAAACGACTGCTTTACAATGGATTTTGCCCAGCTATTAAAGCAATCGGGCCCGTGGGGTCAGCAATTTCCTGAGCCGGTGTTTGAGCATACCTTTGAAGTAATACAGCAGCGCATAGTAGGCGAAAAGCATTTAAAGCTCGTGTTAAAGCACCAATCTGGTCGATTAGTTGACGCCATTGCTTTTGGTATTGATGTAAAAGAGTGGCCAGATACTGAGGCGAAGTTTGTAAAAGTAGCGTATCAGCTCGATATAAATGAGTTTAGAGGTAAATTTACGCTGCAATTAATAGTTAGAGAGCTTGAAAAAGTGCATTAAAAAATATGTAATATCATGCATAAAATGCTAATAAAGCGCGCGGTTTTTTGTTAAAATCGGGCGTTTTTATCATTTGACGATAATTTATTGCGAAAATCCCATTTAAAGGGGCGCAATTACCTAGCCATTTTGGAGTGATGTACATGTTTGAAGTGAATCCTGTGATTAATCAAATCAAGGAAATTCGCGAACGTACTGAATTGCTTCGGGGGTACCTTTGACTACGCTCTTAAACAAGAACGCTTAGAAGAAGTTAACGCCGAGCTTGAAGATTCAGCCGTATGGAATGAGCCTGAACGCGCACAAGCGCTTGGCCGTGAAAAATCAGCATTAGAAGCGGTTGTTGAAACAATCGATAACCTAGTAGCCGGTACTGACGACGTTGAAGGCTTACTTGAGCTAGCTGTAGAAGCTGAAGATGAAGATACCTTTGTTGAAGCGCAAAGCGAACTTAGCGATCTAAACGAGCAGTTAGAAGGTTTAGAGTTTCGTCGTATGTTTTCGGGTCCTCATGACTCAAACGATGCTTACCTTGATTTACAATCAGGTTCTGGCGGTACTGAAGCACAAGACTGGTGTAACATTTTACTTCGTATGTATTTACGTTGGGGCGAGGCTAAAGGCTTTAAAGTTGAGCTAGTTGAAGCGACCGACGGTGATGTTGCCGGTATTAAAGGCGCAACTGTCCGCTTTGTTGGCGAATACGCTTACGGTTGGCTACGTACCGAAACTGGTGTGCACCGTTTAGTACGTAAAAGCCCATTTGACTCAAGTGGTCGTCGTCATACTTCATTTGCTTCTGCGTTTGTATACCCAGAAGTTGACGATAACATTGAAATTGATATGAATCCGTCAGACCTGCGTATAGACGTTTACCGTGCATCGGGCGCGGGTGGTCAGCACGTTAACACCACCGAATCGGCGGTTCGTATTACTCACGTACCAACAAATACGGTAGTGCAGTGTCAAAATGAGCGTTCGCAGCATAAAAATAAAGCCCAAGCGATGAAGCAGTTAAAAGCTAAATTATTTGAGCTTGAGCTACAACAGCAAAATGCTGAAAAACAAACGCAAGAAGACGCTAAATCTGATATTGGTTGGGGTAGTCAAATTCGTTCATACGTACTTGATGACGCACGCATTAAAGATTTACGTACAGGCGTTGAAAACCGTAATACCCAATCGGTACTTGACGGTAACTTAGATAAATTTATTGAAGCCAGCCTTAAATCTGGCCTATAACCACCAAGCTAATAAAGAGCTAAAAAATGACTGATAAAATCCAAGACGAAAACAAGTTAATCGCTGAGCGTCGCGGCAAGTTAGACGCTATACGCGAAAATTGCCCAGCCAACGGTCATCCAAACCAATTCCGTCGTGAGCATTACACGGCTGATTTGCAAGCCCAGTTTGGTGATAAAAGCAAAGAAGAATTAGTAGAAATGCAAGAAGTTGTGTCTATTGCTGGCCGTATTTTAGCAAAGCGTGGACCATTTTTTGTAATTCAAGACATGAAAGGTCGCGTACAAGCGTATGCATCTAAAGATGTTCAAAAAGATCTTAAAGAAAAATATGGTCAACTAGACACTGGCGATATTATTGGTGTTAAAGGCGCGCTAAATAAATCAGGTAAAGGCGATTTATACGTAGAAATGACTGAGTACCAATTATTAACTAAGTCACTTCGTCCGTTACCTGAAAAATTCCATGGCTTATCAGATCAAGAAACAAAGTACCGCCAACGTTACGTTGATTTAATTACTAACGAAGCAACGCGCGAAACATTCCGCATTCGTTCACAAGTAGTTGAAGGCATTCGTCGCTTTTTAGCAGACCGTGACTTTATGGAAGTAGAAACACCAATGCTACAGGTTATACCTGGCGGTGCATCTGCGCGTCCGTTTGTAACTCACCATAATGCGCTTGATATCGACATGTACTTACGTATAGCGCCTGAGCTTTACTTAAAGCGCTTAGTGGTAGGTGGTTTTGACCGTGTATTCGAAATTAACCGTAACTTCCGTAACGAAGGGTTATCTACGCGTCACAATCCAGAATTCACAATGATTGAATTTTACCAAGCATACGCTGATTACATCGATTTGATGAACATCACTGAAGACATGTTACGTACGGTTGCAGAAAACGTACTAGGTAGTGCAGTTGTAGTTAATACAACTAAAGACGAAAACGGCGAAGTAATTGACTCAGTTGAATACGACTTTGGCCAACCGTTTACACGTTTAAGCATGGCGGACGCAATTTTAAAATATAACCCTGAGTTTGATGCTGCGGTATTTAACGACCCAGAAAACCACTTTGACGAATTAAAAGCGTACGCTAAACAAGTGCACGTTAAAATTCCTGAAAACTGTGTTTGGGGCCCAGGTAAGTTCTTGTGTGAAATATTTGAAGAAACAGCAGAACACATGCTTATTCAACCTACGTTTATTACTGGCTACCCGTGGGAAGTTTCTCCACTTGCACGGCGTAACGACGAAAATGCATTTGTTACCGACCGTTTTGAATTTTTTGTTGGCGGTCGTGAACTTGCAAATGGTTTCTCTGAGCTTAACGATGCACAAGACCAAGCAGAGCGCTTTACACGCCAAGTTGAAGAGAAAGACGCAGGCGATGATGAAGCAATGCATTACGATGAAGACTACATACGCGCACTTGAGTACGGCTTACCGCCAACTGCAGGTGAAGGTATTGGTATTGACCGTTTAGTAATGTTGTTTACTGACTCATCTACAATTAAAGACGTTATTTTGTTCCCGCATATGCGCCCGCAAGCTGACTAAGCTTTGAGTAGAGCAAAGTAAGTTAATAAACGCCGCTTAATAGCGGCGTTTTTTTATTTTGTATTAGTATTTTAATTAATAAGTACTACACTAAAAATTAAATGTAGTTATTAGTGCTGGTTAATGTGCAATTCAGCTTCACTAATTTATTGTTATTGGCAGTTTTTAATATTAAAACTAACAGTGCTATAACTTTTTAGTATGATTGTTTTTTAAACATATGTTGTATTTATGTAAAGGTTTTAGCTAGAATACGCACGAAATTTACACTGCTTGGTATTTAGCAGTTAAGTATAGATTCTTAAAGGACTTAGAATAATAGTATGAAAGACAAACGAGTAGATGATTTTTCAGAAGAGGGCACATCAGAGCAAGAACGAAATGCTTATTACCGTGCTTGTATTGCTGAATTTCAACAGTTAGGTTACCAAGAACAGTATTTGGCTCAGTTAACTGATGACTTAGTTCCCGTGCTAGGTGTTAATCCTTCAAATAAAAACGCGTAACCCGCTTAAATTTCAAACTAATTACACTTTTAAACCAAGCATATGTGCAATCTATAACCATATAATCGTTTTTGGTAGAAAAGTGTTTGACATATTTTCTGAAATCTTTATTATACGCCCCACAAGACGGAGAGGTGTCCGAGTGGCCGAAGGAGCTCCCCTGCTAAGGGAGTATAGAGTTTGTAGCTCTATCGAGGGTTCGAATCCCTCCCTCTCCACCATACTTAATTTAAACCACTTGATTGTGGTTTTTTTGTGCCTAAAATTTAACACCGATACTAAATTGGGAGGGTGAGAACCCTCGACAGGGTTCGACAAAATGTCTGGAACATTTTGGGCCGCTGCAAGCGTCGCGCAGCGATTGATTACATGGATGTAAGCAAGTCTACCCCCCTCTGGAACATACTTAATTTAAACCACTTGATTGTGGTTTTTTGTGCCTAAAATTTATAAAAACTAAACAAATTGTGCCTAGTAATAACTTAGGGCATTATTAACACAACTTTAGCCACTTTTAGGTTTAGCTATGATCCGGTTCATATTGCTATCATTTTGCGCGGCAGCACCATTTTTTACCTTGGCACAAAGTACAACAGTGTATAAGTGTGTAATTAAGGGCGTTCCTACTTTTAGCCAAACGCCTTGCGCTAAAGATGCACAAGTTATTACTCTTAAAGATATAAATGTAATTGAAGCATATAAAAGCTCTACGCCCGGTAAAGGTATTACCGATACCTCTGTTGATGACTACTTAGAGGTTCAGCAAATAGAGCGTGAAATAAAGCGCCTTGAGCTATCTATTGAACAAAGCCAAAAAGAATACGCAGCTAAAAAACAACAAATAGATTATATGACCCAAGATAAGGCCAATCGTTTAGGCGCTTCGTCTATTGCTGATGCTATCGCAACTAAAACAAATTCATTAAAACAAGCCTACGACGCATCAATTAGTCAAACGCAGCAAAAAATAGAGTCATTAAAGCAAAGAAAGCAGCAGCTTAGCCAAAACCCTTAAGCGCTCGTTTTACTATAGAAATAAATTGCGCAACGTCTTCTTGAGTATTATAAATATGTGGCGATACTCGTATTCCAAATTTGCGAGCATCTACACTGACTTTCGCTTTATTAAGCTCTGTAAGTACATGGTCTTGCTGCTTGTTAAAAAACAAAATAACAGTCCCGCTGCATTTATCACCACTCATAGGTGATACAACATATTCGCTTAGTTGCTCATGAATAAGCGTAAGCATCGCTAAGTTATGCACCCTTACCTTATGAGCTGTTAGCTCTGCAAAGTAGGTAATACTATTTGCGGCAATAATATAAGGCGCTACAGAAGGGGTGCCACCCCAAAACTTGAGCGCACTGGCGTTATATTCAAAGTGGTTAATATCGAACTCAAATGGATTTTGATGCGAAAACCAACCCACATCTTTAGGCTCACAATACTCTATTTGATTTTTGTTAACCCATAAATAAGCTGCACCTGGGCCACCACATAACCATTTAACGCTCGAGCCAATCATAAAGTCCGCATCGAGCACGCTTAAATCAAGCGGTATAACCCCCGCTGACTGAGCAACATCAACTATTGATAAACTATTGGTTAATTTACTTATAGCTACAATATCGTATACAGGCGCCTGTACACCTGTATTTGAATACACATGGCTTATAAAAACCAAGTCGATATCGCAAGTTATATAGCGCTGCCAAACATTAATATCAGTTAGGTTTTCGTGCTCTGGTATAAACATAATTTGTGCGCACTCTGGTAATGCTTTTTGCATTGCAAAACCCATGCTCGGAAAATCACTTTGCGCCATAAGCACTTTACAATTTTTTTGCTGTAATCGAGGGTGCGACATAAGCAACTTTGTTAAGCCACTTGATAAATTAACTTGAGGACAAAACTGCGAACTAGGCGCATTAAATAACTTACTAAGTGCGCTAGTAAATTGCTCAACTGCGGGAAGCCATTGCTGCCAAGGTTCTTTACTTGAGCTCTCCCATGGTAAAAAATAGTGCTGTGCTAAATATTGCTGTGTATTTTTAAGAGGACGCCCTACCGAGTGGTTTAATAAATAACAGCCATCGGCCATACAAAAATCGTTTTTAAGCATGTTATTTAATCCATTTTTTAAGTGTATTTAGATCGTCAAAACGTGTTTTTATATCGTCGCGTTTTGCGCTGGCTCGCCTATCTCTTAGTTTTTCGAGCGAATCAAGCAATACATGAAGCGGCGGACCACTTGCTGTTACTTTACTCATATACTGCTGTTGCATATTTTTTGAAGGCTGAGCAATAAACTTTTCAACCAGTTGATTATGATGACCGACCGCGGTGTCACCATGTAATTTACACACTTGGATAAATAACTTTGCGTGGTTTTTAAACCAACCTGTATTTTTATATTGCTCTGCTTGTAAAAAGTCATCCATAAAGCTTTGCATACGCATGGCTTCTCGTAGTATTTGCTGATCCTCTGGCATCATATATAAAAACTTATCCACCAGCATTTGCGAGTAACTAGGCTCGTTTGCGCTACAAAGGCCTAGTAACATATCAATCACGTTAATACCTGCAAAGTCACCAGCATTTGCACCTCTGTAAACCTCTTTACCTACACGATACGGTTTATAATAAGGGCGAACGCAGTTAAAAAAGCGATCTGTATCGAGCTCAGAATAAAGTGCATTATTTGATTCAATAACATCTATAAGCGCTTGTTTAGCTACTTTTAATAACTCACCACACAAGGGGTGTGAAATGCCTAACGGCAGTATTTTTAATAAAGCATCACTTGCTCGTTTATAGGCCAAAATACCTTGGGTGTTGTAATCAATAAATAGCTTTTCATCGGGTAAATTAGTAAATCGTTTATAAATACCGTTAAGTGCTTTGTTATGAGTAGTTAAATGGGCGGTAGCAAAACGAGGGGTTACGCCAATGGATGCACCAATATGCATAGCAAGCGCTGAGGCTTCTATTAGTGGAGAGGTGGTTTCTCTGCTTGGCTCAGTAATTTCATGGCGCCTACACGCTGCCATAAACAATCCTACGTTACCGAGTAAGTCAAAAGCGCTATCAAAGCCTTGATCTGTGTTGCCCTCGGCTAATAAATTGCTAACTAATGCGTTGCCTTTTTTTTCTAATTGTTGCTTTAAGGCCTCGCCTACCCCTTCTACATTTGCTTTATCGGTTTGCTGCCAATAAAGCTGCTCTAATTCACTATTTAAAGTGACAAACTCTGTTCGTATCCAGTGATCGAAAATAGCGGTATGTGTGTTCATTGTTGTGCTCTATTATTTTTATAGTTAAATGCTAACAGAGTTCAATGAGGGTAAAACGCCAAAAAAATTAGTAAAAACTGCAATACTTAGCAATAATCACTACAAATATAAAAATAATTAATAAAAGCCGACAACTATGTTAGATAAAAAAGATCAGCAATTACTCGTTGCACTGCAAAGCCAAGCTCGTATGTCGGTTTCAGACTTGGCCAGTAGTATTAACCTATCGGATACACCTTGCCTAAGACGTATAAAAAAGTTAGAGCAAGAAAACATTATTACCGGCTACCNCGCCGCCATAAACCCTAAAGCACTTAACCTTAATGTGTTGGTATATGCGTTTGTGCGATTAAGCCAAAACTCGGTAAGTGCTGCAGAGCAATTTGAGCAACATGTAGAAAAATTACCACATGTATTAGAGTGTTGTGTAATATCAGGGAGCTATGATTATTTATTAAAAATAATTGCCCATGATCTTGAGAGCTACGAAACGTTTGTAAAACATCAACTAGGTGGCTTAAGTTGTATCGCAAATATAGAATCAACAGTTGTGCTTAAACAATCATTTAGCAAAAAACAGTTACCATTATAAAAATAACCCAAATAACTTACTGTTAGCTATACTGATATTTCAAAACGATAATAATAATTGCTTGGACCTTATGTGAAAAATTTTAACTCTAAAAATCATTCTATTATTTTTTACATCATGTTTGCTTTAGCATATTTTTTAGTGGGTATAGCACTCACTAAACTTGCTTTTAATTCGCAAATAATTCCAATTTGGTTACCTGCTGGTATAGCTTTGGTCGGTTGTTATATTTGGTGGTGGCGCTTTATCCCGCCTTTATTTGTAGCTGCAATTGCATTTAATTTAAATATTTTTGATAGTTCAGCTCATGAGCTAGTCCTTGTCGGTAACTCATTTAACGAGGCTATGTATATCGCCTTTGGTGTGGTTATACAGGCAATGGTGGGCGCTGCTTTACTAAAATTTTGGCTTGGCCACCCACTACGCTTTAAAAAGCGTAAAAACATAATTTACTTTATTCTCGTCATAGCCATATTAGTCAGTTTAATTTCGGCTAACTTTGGCGTGTTCGCTCTTAGTCAATTTAACTCAGTTTACAGTATTGATAATCATTGGAAGAATGTTATTTACTGGTGGCTTGGCGATACATTAGGAGTAATAATTGCAACTCCGTTTTTACTTTCTTTATTACCACAAAAGTCTAACCAACATAATATATCGGCGTTTCCAACAATTGCAGTATGTTCTATTTTATTTGTGTCGGTTGCGGTCACAACACAGCTATACGATCAAGAAAACCGTATAAGCACAATTAAAATCGCCGAACGTGAAGTCCATGTTATAGAAAACAGCCTTTATAGATATACAAATCGCAGTATTATTGCAGTGCAGAGCCTAGCAAGTCAGGTTCAATCATCTTCAACATTAAGCCAACAAGATTTTTATTCTTATGCTAGCCAATTACTAACCCAGCATGCGTTTATTCACGCTTTATCGTGGAATGCAAAAATACCTCAAGATCAACGAGACGTCTTTGCTCAAGAGATATCAAACATTTACCATTTAGATGTTGATGTAGTAGGTGAGCCTCTTGAAATTAGCGATCCCCTTGTTATAGTAAAATACATAGCTCCTTTTAATGGTAATCAAAAAGCTATTGGCTTTAATGTATTTTCAAACCCTGATCGAAAAAATTCCCTGCTTAACCCTGCTATAAAATATATGCCCGTAGGGACTAAGATAATTCAACTAGTACAGACCAAACAGCCTAAGCCAGCTTATTTATTATTTGCTCCTGTGTATTCTCAAAGTAACGATAAAGAAACAATTAAAGGCTATGCCACAGGTGTATTTTTAGTACGAAGTATTATTGAACAAGCTATTACTAAACAGCAGTCTGATATGTTTTCGATTGGTATATATGAAGATACAAATACACCGCCGTTTTATAGTAATTACTCTCAAGATGTTCAGCAAGCCAAAGGCAGCCGTTTAATGTCGTTTGACGTGGACTTTGCAGGGCAAAAATGGATTGTAAAACTATCCCTTAAAGAAAGCTTTTTAACACAACATAATAGTCAGCTAACTTTATTATTACTCATACTTCAAGTTGCCGTATGTTCTTTAATTTTAATGGTTTTACTACTGTTTAATCAGCAACAAATAGCGCTTACACGTCAAGTTGCAGAGCGTACACACTCACTCGCACAAGCAAAACAGCAGTCCGATTTAGCTAATCAAGCTAAAAGCCAATTTTTAGCTAATATGAGCCACGAAATACGAACACCGCTCAATGCCGTTATTGGTTTTTCTTCACTTGCTCGCGAAACAGACACTGCAACTACACTCATTGGCTATTTAGATAAAATAAACTCATCATCTAAAAGTTTATTAAACTTAATTAATGACATTCTTGATATATCAAAAATAGAATCCCAAAAGTTAGTTATTGAATCTATTGCATTCGACCTAGGTGCCTTAATAACACGCATAAACAATATGTTTGAACAAAGCGCTGTTAACAAAGGTATTAAATGGCAAGTTAACTCAAAGCTACCTTTAGATACCTGGTTTATTGGTGATCCGATGCGAATTGAGCAGATATTACTTAATTTATGTAGTAACGCGATTAAATTTACAAGCCAAGGCAGCGTTACTTTAAACATAGAAACAGAGTTTACTGCCGCCAATAAAGTACAGCTTGTTATAACCATTAGGGATACCGGAATAGGTATAAAGCCAAGCCAACATAAAAAATTATTTAATGCATTTACCCAAGCTGATAGCTCTACCTCTAGGCAATTTGGTGGTACAGGGCTGGGCTTAACAATAGCAAAAGAGCTAAGCCAATTAATGGGGGGAGAAATAGCACTTGAAAGTGAAATAGATAAAGGCTCTACGTTTACATTTTCAATGCAATTAGAAACAACAGAGCCTAAAAAAGAACATGTTATTACATTTGATAATACTAATATTACTTCGCTAGACATTTTGGTCGCAGAAGACAACCCAGTGAATCAAATGGTTATTAAAGCGATGCTTGGCTCGCTGGGGATTGTGCCGTATATAGTAGAAAATGGCGAACTGGCCGTTGATATAGTTAAAAAGCAGCATTTTGACTTAGTGCTTATGGATTGCCAAATGCCTGTAATGGATGGCTATAGGGCAACGGCCCTAATCCGCCAGTTTAAAACCGAACAAGAACTCCCGATTATTGCTTTAACTGCCGACGTTAT
>NZ_AUTI01000281.1:0-5063 GCF_000497995.1 Pseudoalteromonas sp. TB25 | reverse complement strand
AAGCCGTTGGATTTAACCAACATCTTGCAAAACCGCTTGAACTCATTAAGCTAACCGAGTGTCTTGTCCAATATGCAGTAGTTAATGAATAATAGTGATTTAATTTTAAGAATAGTTTTAAGAGTAGCTTTTGGTTTTGTTTTAAGTATTTTTTCGCATATTACCGTCGCTCAAAACTGTATATCGCAGGCAAGCGACTTTAAATTTATAACAAAAAGTAAGCAACAAGGCTTATTACGCTTTGAAAAAGAGCACAACCACCAGCGCTTTAATTACCACGCCCTTTTACCATTTAACGATTACTTAGATTTTGCATATAAACATATAAATAAAACCAATCCACGTGCAGATATGCCATGCCCTGTTATTACACAAACGTACCAGCAATTAGTAACACAAGGTACGCGAAAACCTGACCCTACTATTGCAGATATTATTGCCCCTTTTGAGCTTACGCATCCAAACAGCAATAAAGTTGCACTATTAGTTCACGGGCTAACTGACTCACCCTTTACGTATCACGATTTAGCACAAGTGTATTATCAACAAGGCTATACTGTGCGTACTATTTTATTACCAGGACATGGAAGCGCCGCAAGTGCATTACTCAATGTAGAGGTTAGCCAATGGCAACAGGCAATAAAATACGGTATTAAACGCTCGGTGCAAGACTTTGATGAGGTGATACTCGCAGGTTACTCTACCGGTGCAGCGTTACTTATTGATTACGCAACCAAGTACACAGTTTCACCCAAAATTAAAGCGCTTATGCTTTATTCGCCAGGCTCCGAGCCACATAATAAGTACGGCTGGATAGCAAAAAGGATTGATGCCATACCCTTTGTTAATTGGATAGATAAAGACGCCGATGTAGACTTTGCTAAGTATGAATCATTTCCTTTAAATGCAGCTGCCGCGTCGTACTATGCTATGTCACTTGCAAGCGTAAGTAGCTTAAACAAACGCTCTGCACTTAAATTACCTATTTTTAGTGTACTTAGCGATATTGATACCACGATAGATACGCGTGCCACGCTAAAATTATTAAGTGCGTTACACAAAGATAATTCAGTAAAATATAAGCCGCTCGATACTTTAGTACTTTATGGAAGCACTGATATTTTACCGCCAGACTTTGCTAGTGACTACACAGTAAATAACCCGCAATGCACATCGCCTCAGTGTAAAAAAGTTCATGGTATGTCGCATATTGCTATTGTTAACTCACCGCAAAATCCACATTATGGGATTAACGCAACCTATCGTAATTGTGGCAGCTTTATTAACGACGAGTCCCTGTACAAAACATGTAAAACAACAAAAAATCCACAACTAGGAGAGCGTACAAGCGCCAACTTAAAACACTATCCGGCTTTACAACGCTTAACTTATAATCCTCATTTTACCGAGCTTAAAAAGCAAATTAGTACGTTTATTAAAAACGTAGAACAGCTTAGAACAACTACAAGGTAAGTAGTCATGGGAACGTTTTCGCACCAATGGTTTAGCAGTATTAATGAGATTGATCAGGCGCAGTGGCAACGTTTATTTGGTGATGAACCATTTACTCAACATGCTTTTTTATATGCCCTTGAGCAAAGCCAATGCGTAACACAAAAAAGCGGTTGGCAGCCCCATCACCTCGCTATTTTTGAAGATGATACGCTCATTGCGCTTGCACCTGGGTATTTAAAAAGTCATTCATACGGCGAGTACGTATTTGACTGGGCATGGGCTGAGGCATACGAAAAACACGGTTTAGAATATTATCCCAAGTGGCTATCTGGCATTCCCTTTAGCCCTATTGAAGGCAAGCGTATTGCTATCGAGCACGCTAACCCAAATGCGGTGTATCAGTACATTACAGAGCAACTTAATATACACAGTGCTGAGCAAAGGTGGTCGGGGTGGCATGTTAATTTTTGCGACCAAGCCCAAGCAACATCATTAACTGAGCAACATGCCATGCTAAGAGTGGGTGTGCAATTTCAGTGGTTTAATAAAGGTTTTGAAACCTTTGACGATTTTTTGCAAATACTTAACTCACGAAAACGTAAGTCACTTAAAAAAGAGCGAGCTAAAATAGCGCAACAAAATATTGATATTGAATGGCTGCAAGGAACGCAAATTACGCCCGAGATAATGCAATTGTTTTATGAGTTTTATCAGCGTACCTACTTAAAGCGATCTGGTCATTTGGGCTATTTAAATATGGAGTTTTTTACGCTTTTACATGCATTAATGGCTAATAACCTCGTTATTATGCTGGCCAAAAAAGACGACAACGTGATTGCTGCAACACTTAGTTTAGTAGGTGAGAATACACTTTATGGGCGCTACTGGGGAGCAAGTGAAGAAGTAGATTCGCTTCACTTTGAGCTGTGCTATTACCAAGGTATTGAGTTTGCAATAAAGCATAAACTCAGCTGCTTTCATTCGGGAGCACAAGGTGAGCACAAAATAGCACGCGGATTTGAACCCGTACTTACCTACTCTGCTCACCATATTGTTGATAGCGATTTCAGTAATGCAATAAGCGACTACTTAAAGCGTGAACGCGGCCATATTGATATATATAAAGAGCAATGTAGCTCATTACTGCCGTTTAAAAACGAGTAACTGATTATTTGCAGGCATGGCAGTATCGCTAATAAGCGTAAGCCCTGCTTGCTTAGCTAGTTGTTCAACTGCTTCAAAATCTCTTATTCCACTTAACGGATCGCGCTCTGTTAAAAAGGCACTAAAGTCATCATTACTTGGGCTGGTAAATTCACATTGGTATTTGAATGGCCCATAAATACACAACATACCGTCGCTATTTAAGTGACGTTTAACACCGTCAAAAAAACGTTCAACTAATTGCCAACTTACAATATGAAATGTGTTTGCAGTATAAATAGCGTCAACCTTATCTACAGGCCATTCATTATTTAAATCAAGCTCAAGTGGTGCATGTAAATTAGTTAAATTAGCTTCGCGGTGCCATAAATTAATCCCTTCGTGGTTTATAGCGCGATCACTTGTATGCCATTGTAAATGCGGTAATTGCTCTGCAAAAAACACACTATGCTGGCCGGTTCCTGATCCGACTTCGAGGACTGTTTTAGTATTTTTTAATACGTCCTTTAATTGCTCTAAAATAGGGGTTTTATTGTTTTCACAGGCTTGTGAAAATGGCTTTGTCATTACTGTGCACCAAAATTGTAGATTAATGCACAACAGTAAAGCAAATTTAGCTTATTTTGTCGTGATGAAAAAAAGGTAATTTTTAAATACTATAACTATCATATGGTTGAGCTGGCTCATTATGGTTGGTACGTAATATGCTTTTATATTGTTAACCCACTAAAGGGTTTAACTTATATTAAATTTCAAAGGATAAAATTATGCATATACCCCCTTATACCGCTGTAGACGCGGCCATTGCTATAACCGAAAAAACCACCGACGATCATAGTTACGCCGTTGATATGAGAGCTACAGTAATCGATTTACTTTCGCACCCTAAACATAATCAACAGGCGATGAGCAAACATGAAACAGATCAGATATTTATTCTTGGCTACAATTAATACTCAAATTAGTAACGCAAATAATTTTTATAATAACTGTTTACACTGAAACCGATTAAATGTAATGATAACTATTATCGTTAACTTGAGTCGGTTTTTTATGTCTTCAAATTATGCCCAGCATCGCTACCATCAAGAACTCTCTTGTCATTGCTTAAGACCTGGCCTGCATGCCCCCATGCTCGTTGCCGATTACATAGAAACCGCCCTTAACGTCGCCAAAAAATTTGAGCAACAACATAATCCCTTGCTTCAAGAGTTTTATCTTAGGCGCACACACCATGAAATTATGAACAAAATGTGCGACCCTCTTATACATAATGCTATTCGTAAACAATGTTTAGAGCAGCTATACAAGCCATTATTAGCATTAAAACGGTTTTATAAGGTGCATAACAATACTGCACAATTTTTAATACTTGAGCGTGAAGCTCGTATTCTTAGTCACGAATTCAACCCTTTTTAAGGAGCACACTTATGAGCAACTTTAGAACAGAATCAGACAGCATGGGCGAGCTACAAGTACCTACTGATGCGCTCTATCAGGCGCAAACACAACGAGCAGTTAATAACTTTGCCATTAGTGGCTTATCTATGCCAAAGCAATTTATCACTGCACTGGCTTATATAAAACAAGCTGCTGCGCAAAGTAACTGCGAGCTTGGCCATTTAAGTAAAGACAAAGCAAATGCTATTGAGCAAGCTTGTCAAAGTATTATTGATGGCGAGCATGTTGAGCATTTCCCCGTTGATATTTTTCAAACCGGTTCGGGCACAAGCTCAAATATGAATGCCAACGAAGTTATTGCAACGCTTGCTAGCCGATTAGGCAGTGAAAGCATTCACCCTAATGATGATGTAAACATGGGGCAAAGTTCTAACGATGTAGTCCCTACTGCTATCGCACTCAGTAGCGCAATAAATGTAGTGTATGAATTACTTCCTTCGCTTGAAAACTTATCGCAAAGCCTAGAAAAGAAAAAAGCTGAAGTAGGCCATATAGTTAAAACGGGCCGTACGCATTTAATGGATGCAATGCCTGTTACATTTGATCAAACACTAAGTGCATGGCAGTCACAAGTTAACCATGCCGCAGCAGGAATTAGACATAGCTTAGAGCGTGTATGCGAACTGGCACAAGGCGGTACAGCTGTTGGAACAGGAATAAATGCAGACCCTAAGTTTGCAGCCAAATTTGCAGAAAACCTGAGTGCCAATGTAGGCATTAGATTTACGCCTAGTAGTAACTTTTTTTATAACATCGGCTCACAAGACGCCATAGTAGCGCTTTCGGGGCAATTAAAAGTACTCGCTGTAGCACAAATGAAAATAGCGAACGACCTACGCTGGATGAACTCAGGACCACTTGCGGGCTTAGGCGAAATAGAGCTAGAAGCACTTCAACCGGGCTCGTCTATTATGCCTGGCAAGGTAAATCCGGTAATACCAGAAGCCGCAGCCATGGTAAGCGCACAAGTAATCGGTAACGAC
>NZ_AUTI01000280.1:0-2451 GCF_000497995.1 Pseudoalteromonas sp. TB25 | reverse complement strand
CCGACATTATTTGCCCAATGTATGCCCGTGTAGATACACATGTTGCCGATGACGCCGTACCAAAATATTCAATAAAAAAATGGCTAAGCCTACCGGGTGAAACTCGCCCGCTTATTTTATGTGAGTACGCCCATGCAATGGGTAACAGCCTAGGTAGCTTTGACGATTACTGGCAAGCATTTAGAGAATACCCTCGCCTGCAAGGTGGCTTTATTTGGGATTGGGTAGACCAAGGTTTATCTAAAACTGATGAAAATGGTGAGCATTACTGGGCCTACGGCGGCGATTTTGGTGATGAACTAAACGACCGCCAATTTTGTATTAACGGCTTATTATTTCCAGATCGCACACCGCATCCAAGCTTGTTTGAAGCTAAATACAGCCAGCAACATTTACAATTTACGCTGCGCGAGCAGACTCAAAACCAATTTACCGTTGATGTATTTAGCGATTATGTATTTAGACACACAGATAACGAAAAACTGGTTTGGCAGTTAATGCAAAATGGCATCTGTGTTGAACAAGGCGAGCATGTACTTAATATTGCTCCGCAAAGTACACACACGTTAACAATTAAAACTAAAACAACGTTTGAGCAAGGTGCGCAATACCACCTTAATTTAGATGTAGCACTAATTAACGATTGTAGCTTTGCAAGTGCCGAGCATGTATTAAACACCGAGCAGTTTAAGCTTATAAATAGTAATAATTTAAACAGTGAATCATTTGCATCAACTACAGAGCAAAGCGCTATAAGTGTTAACGAAACCGACTCCCACCTATGTATTGAAAACGATAAGTTTAAACTTGTTTTTAGCAAGCAATCAGGGCTTATAGAGCAGTGGTTACAAAACGATACTCAGGTTATTAGTAGCCCACTGGTTGATAACTTTTATCGCGCCCCGCTTGATAACGACATAGGCGTAAGCGAAGTAGATAACCTAGACCCTAATGCATGGGAGGCACGTTGGTTACGTGCAGGTATAGGGCAATGGCAGCGCACATGTAGCTCAATTCACGCAGTGCAATCAAGTGTTGATATACGTATTACTTGTGTATTTAATTATGAATTTAACGGCGTGCTACAAGCAAAAACACAATGGCTATATACACTAAATAATACCGGCAATATTAGCTTAAATGTTGATGTGCACTTAAACGATACACTTCCGCCAATGCCGCGTATAGGGCTAAGTACAACGCTTAACAAGCAAAGCGATACAAAAGTAAACTGGCGTGGTTTAGGGCCTTTTGAAAACTACCCAGATCGCAAAGCCGCAGCACGTTTAGGTTATTACAGCTTAAGTTTAAATGAGCTACATACCCCGTATATTTTCCCAACCGATAACGGCGTGCGTAGTGATTGCCAATTACTGAGTATTAATAATTTAACCGTAACCGGTGCGTTTTTATTTGCCGCCAGTGAGTATTCGCAAAGTATGTTAACGCAAGCGAAACACACTAACGAACTCATTGTTGATGATTGCGTACATGTACACATTGATCATCAACATATGGGGGTTGGTGGCGATGATTCATGGAGCCCAAGTACCCATAAAGAATATTTACTTGAGCAAAAGCAGTACAGTTATTCTTTAACATTATCTGCTGAATAATTTAAACAAAAATAGCGGCCAAATTGGCCGCTATTTTTTTAATTAACACACTCTATTTATTAGCGAGCTTTTTAGCTAATACGTTATCAAGAGAAAAGCTTCCCGCTCCTTGAATTGCTAAAACTACAGTTACTACTAGTAAAGTTAATGCGTATTCATAGCCATTGTTTGCCATAAATAAGCCATTACTAATATGTACGCTAAAAATAGCAATCAGCATAGTAAAGCCGGCAACTACAGCAGCTGGGCGAGTTAACAAACCAATTGCTAATGCAATGCCACCAAAAAACTCAGCGCTACCTGCCATCATTGCTAACCAATAGCCAGGCTCTAAACCAATACTCGCCATCCATTGGCCTGTACCTTCAAGCCCGTAACCGCCAAACCAAGCAAATAGCTTTTGTGCACCATGCGCCGCTAAAATAAGGCCAACTGGTACTCGTAAAATTAATGCTGCTACGCCTACTTTTGAGCTAAGTAATGTGTTTAGTAATTTCATGAGTTTTAGTCCTGTTTAAATTTATTTAATCGTTAGATTTTTTCTAACCGTTGAGCACAGTTTACTATCATCATTAAAAAACATTAATACGAAATTTATTGGTTAATTAGCAACGCAGTATTTATAATAACCCATAAAAAAACCGCCAACCCAAAGGTTGACGGTTTTTTATTAACGTATTACTTAGGGCGTGTTGATCTTTGTGGATTGAAATTTGTTCAATCTAGGGGCGATTAAATCGCGGCGCGAGGTTTGTAACCTAGTGGGCTAAGTAAAAACCGAGCAACAAAGAGTTAATCGTCCCTAGAAAGAACCCAAAGGGCAGCGCATGTTTGG
>NZ_AUTI01000279.1:0-46603 GCF_000497995.1 Pseudoalteromonas sp. TB25 | reverse complement strand
TGAATCGCCCCGAGTTCATCGGAGACCAGTTTGTTTAAGTCAGGCCACTTTACCTGACTCGTTTAAATTATCATAGTAGTCTGTTTCATATTGAGCTGGTGAAATATACCCAATTGAAGATAATAAGCGTTGATTATTAAACCAATTGACCCACTCTAACGTTGCGTATTCAACAGCATCAACATTCTTCCACGGGCCATTTCTGCGAATAATCTCTGTTTTAAATAATCCATTTATTGTTTCAGCCAATGCATTGTCATAAGAGTCACCCACACTGCCTACAGACGCTTGAATTCCAGCTTCAGCAAGTCGCTCAGTGTATCGTATAGACAAATATTGGCTGCCTCTGTCGCTGTGGTGAATTAACCCTTCGGGGTTGCCACGATGCCAAATAGCTTGCTCTAACGCATCAAGAATAAGCTCTGTGTGCATTGTCGTTGATACACGCCAACCTACAATGTATCGTGAAAAAACATCTATCACGAAAGCGACATAAACAAACCCACTCCATGTGGCAACATAGGTGATGTCAGCTACCCAAAGTTGATTTGGCTGCTCAGCAGTAAATTGACGATTAACTAAATCAAGTGGCTTATCTTGTTGCTCGTCAGGTATCGTTGTCTTATGTGCTTTACCCCGACGAACACCTTGAATTCCCATAACTCGCATCAATCGTTCGACTGTACAGCGGGCGACTTGATGGTCGTCAAGCTGTAGCTGCTTCCATATTTTTCTTGCACCATAAACTGACATATTATCCTCCCACACTTCGCGAATGAGTATTATCAGCTCAGCATCACGCTTTTTGCGGTTAGACAGTCGCTCAGGCTCTCTTTGTATCTGTTTATGAGAATAATACGTTGATGGTGCAATCGGCAATTCCTTGCAAATTGACTCGACACCGTAATGCTCTCTGCAAGCATCAATAAAATCCACTATTACTTCTGTTTGCGGTCGAGCTCCGCTTGGGCGAAAAAAGCGGCAGCTTGCCTCAGGATATCATTCGTTCGCTTGAGCTCTTTATTCTCGCGCTCTAAGACGGCAAGGCGTTCTTCAGTTGATTGCGTATTAGAAGAGGGTTTAGACGGTTGAGCTTGAGATTTCTTGACCCATGCTCTAAGTGTTTCTGGGGTACATCCCAGTTTATCTGAAATCGATACTAGCGCAGCCCAAAGAGAAGGGTATTCATGCTGTTGTGTGGTAACAAGCCTAATTGCACGTTCACGAAATTCTGATGTATAGCGATTTGATTTTTTCATAGTTCCAGTTTCTCAAGTTATTGAGTCTCTGGCAAACACGGGGCGATTCAAACAGTTTGAAGATTTATTTATTGTATAGCGCCCCTTAGATAGAATATAAAACAAACTATTAAGCTTTGCTTGTAACCCCATAGTCGCAAAGGCATCAATTAAGCTTTTGCCTAGCTCTTGTTCTTGCAATAAGTATTTTAAGTCGCTTAGAGCTTCATTTAGTATTGCTTCTATTGCTAAAGCGCAAAGTAAAACAAAGGGCTCTCGCTTATCGCACAAAAATAGCTCATCGTCTTCGATTAAATCTAGCAAAGTTTTTGCAGCAGATATAAGTCGTTGCGATCTAACAATAGATATTTCTATTTGGTTTGACATTAATTGTTTACCTAAAAGTAATTCAACAGCTTCTTATTTCTGTCAGCCAATATGAGCAATAATCCTCACCATCATATATAGATGAGCTTAGTGCGGATTTATCTTTTGAACCTACTCTAGCATTACAGCTGAGGCTTATCTTCTTCATGCATGGAAGTAAGAAATAGCCTTCATATTCATTGAGCCGATTATTCTTTTTAGCTTTTTCTAAATCGTTTACACGACCATTTACTTGTTGTTTTAATTTGGAATATTTGACTGAGATAACATCCAAATTTATTTCTTTGTCATCAAATAGGCGCATTAACTCAGTAAATTGTATTTGCAGCTCAAAGATTTCTTTTTCCACTTCATTTTTCATCATTACATACACCTAAATACTATTAACTCTCAAGGGGGGAGCTGTAAAAATATACTTGCTCATATAACGAGGCATATTCTATTTTTAGTTGATATCTGGTAGTTAGTCTCTTCTCGATAGAGCTCATATCCATTCCAGGTAAAAAATGTAATTTAAGAATACATACTTTTTCATTTTGAGCTATGTAGCTCGTGGCAGATAAACTTGATGTATATATATTCTTAGTGTCTAACTCAGCTTTAAAATAATTACGAATATCACTATCAAGTTCAGGCCAAGAGATGCTTTTATCATTAACAATGAACTCAAATGATCTAACTTGTGCAGTACCTAGCCCTTTATTGATTATATCAAAACAAATGGAGCTATCGTCCGTATGAAGCCAGTCACTTAGCCTTGGTGCAACCGATAGTTTATTGTGTTTTTGTTGTGTTCTAATAGTCCAATAGGTAAGCCCAATAGCTAATAACGCTGTTATTGTTGTAATGAGCTGAACCAAAAGGTTTATATCCATTCTAACCTCTTAATTGTAAGTTAATTATTTTCACATATTTTAGTTAGTTTCATAAATTGCTGATTATTAACAATATCATTGTTTGCTTGCTCTATAAGATCTAGAACTTCTTTTAAGTGATAAAGGGATGAACGTGTCTCTTTTGGTATTATCAAATCACACAGGCTTAGAACCTCATTGGGAAATTGAGATGCTAATGGAATTGAATCTGAAGTATTGCGTGCAAATGAATTTAACCAATGATGTTGAACTTCCAATGGTGTTAAACACCACTCCATAGAGTGAAATAAGTTGGGAAAATAGCTACCAGACTTCTCTAATAAGTTAATCCATGCAGAAGTTTGTTCTTTAGTTCTGTATTTTCTCTCTCTGGGCCAAATACTCTCGATAATAGTAGTTACGTCTCTAAGACATTCATTAGAATTTTTTGCAAAGCCCTTACTCAAATAACGAATTACCGCTGCTCTTTCTTTTTCTCTCATATTTCTAAAGCAATTTTTAGCATCTGAAGCGTTTATTTTATCCTTACCTTTATATGAAGGTAAGGCAAGCTCAATTATTTTATGTGATGTGGCCTCTATGAGTCTCTGATCCCAAGCCCATTCATAAATTTTGGGGAATAGATGAGTAATCTTTGGCTTCAATAGGACGCTTACTTCGACAGATGGTAATTTATTTGCAATCACACCACTCCAAGCAGGACCAGATAACTTATTATCTAGATTTAGTAATGGCAACAGGAAGCTTTGAACCCAAGAAGAGTCTATATAATGTAACCAACTTATTTGATAAGAGAGTATTGCTGATGCGTAAGCGCTAACAGTATCTTCACTTATTAAAAATTGTTCAATTTTGTCTTTAAATATGCTTGGTATTTCAGCATCTTTGTCTAAACGATAGGAGTCAATTTCTTGAATATATGTATTAAGAATAGCCCCTGTCAGGCTACTTTTAGCTTCAACCCATGTAATATGACTTAATGAAGTCTCCTTGGATTTCGAAGCACCTTGCTTACCCCTTAAAACTACTAATGTACAGTGGTCAAAAAATTTATAGCATAAGTTGGGCAACTCTTTTAGATAGATTTGTCCGTGGCGATCAAGCCAATTACCTAAGTGATAACTTAGCTCAGTTAATATCTCTTTAGGTAATAAATAAAGCCGATTTAGTAATGTAATTTTAGTCTTTCTGCTTGCACTATCCGGCCAATTATCTAATAAAACCGACCAGAAATACTTTGGGTTATCTTTTCTTTTACTCAAATACGACAATGCTAATAACGCTTTTTTAGGCCTAAGTTTTACTAAGCCATCAAATGGCCTCCTAGCTGTATATTCTTCAAAGCCTCTATTATAAACTTGTATTGATCTTTTAATTACTTCACTAATAGGCGCATTAATGATTAAATCAGCTTCTTCATCAATTGTAATTCCATGAACTTTTACAGATGTGTTATGCACCAGCTCTGCCGGTTCTTTAACCTGCCAGTCTTGATGCATGGATATGATCATATCGATTTTTTTTCTGTACTTTTCAGGCAGTACCAATTGACTGAGTTCACACCATTTAATGTAGCGAAATATCTCTAAGTTCTTGAAAATTTGAAATTCTTCATCTGTTATTTGTTTAGATTTATTAGGACCATCTAAGATTTTTTTAACTAGCTTTTCTTTATTTGTATTAGAAAAATCTTTCCATCGTTTTTCTAATAAACGAAGCAAATCGAGTTGATAACTTCTATTCCAAAAGTATTCTAGATCAATTGATAATACGTAGTTTGCGGCTTCTGAAGCGGAGAAAATAGAGTTAAACCCAAATGAATATAAGCTTAGTTTATTAAAATATAAGGAGTTTTTTAAATTTAAATTAAAGCTAAGCGCTTTTGCCTGTGAAGGAAACTTATCAACTAATCGTTTAAAGTTTTCAATAAAGAAATAAAATGAGCTGTGCTCTTCTAAGTTGTAAGTGTCTTCATTAGGGTCTGGATAACACGAAGGAGTATTATAAAAGTGCTTGTGGCCAAACTCATCTGATAAATCACTAGCGTATTCCAAGTGGGTTAAAGTAGCTTGCAATATTCTGTACAAGTTGTCATATGGAACTTCAATACTAGGGTTAAGCTTTAAAGGAAACTTTATTTCGAAATTACAAATATCAGATAAATGTATTGCACTCCATGCTTTTAAAGGAGGCTTTGATGCATGTATACCATAAGGGTTTTCAAACTCTACGAAAGGCTCTAACTTTGTCTCATAAAAACGCAAGGTTGTTAAATTCCATCCTTCATTTTTTATTAGATCTTGAAATCTATAGTAGTTATGGGACGGGTTAAACCATTCACTACTCTCAAACTGCTTGCTAGCTATAAAGCCTAGTATTTTTTGTGCCTTAGCGGGAAGTGAATTGGCACTATAAAGCTTCACTAAGATTCTTTCTTTTAAGGCGTTATGCAAAGCTCTTTTTCTAATGGCCCACCATGCAATGACAGGATCGTCTAAGTTCTTTACTATCCAATTTGTGATATACCAGAGTCTAGGTGATATCAAGTTATTGTTTGAGCGCAAGTCCATATCTTCAGTTGCAATATTGTCACACGGTAACCATGATAAATAGTTTTTATGTGGTAGTGTTGGTAAATTGTAGTTTTCTTTATCCACCGGTCTCGAAGGATCATCGTCTAGTCCATACTCAATAAATGGGTCAAATGATTCGCCATCACTATCCCTAAAATTGTGACCTTTACTCGGGTTTCCTATCCTTATTTGCGGGTCAAAAACACATAACCATTCAGCTAAAGGTGTGGGCTCTGTAGTACTAAATAATTTAGCCCCAGCTGAGGTAGTAAGAAAATTAGCAACTTGGCCTCTTTGGAATGATTTCAACTGCCTTGGGCTTGAGGCTGCAAGGTTTAATATGTAACTTATCCATTTTTTTGGCTTATCGACTTTTTCTGACCAAATAGAAAGTGTTTCCCATAAATCACTATGGTCAGGGTATGCTATTGCAGTTACACCGCGATCACGCCATTTGACTTCGATGTCTTCAGCCTCACCTTTATCAAATGCGTAAATTTTTGTCCGGTCAAACTTTTCATCATGATTAAGTCCCTGAAGTAAATATTTCACCTGAGGATCTTCAGCTTGATAGCCGACTAAAACAACTGTGTATACCTCTAATAATTGAATTATAAATTTAGTTGCCCAACCTTCGGATAAATATGCTCTTCCAAAATCTGCGCTACTTAAAATATAAGGATGATGTTTTTCAGACGGATCTTTTAGCCTGCCATGCAAATAGGTTATTGCTTCGAGACTTGCGCCGGATGATAAATCAGGGAAAAATGGAGGTTCACTATAAGAGAGGATTTCGTTCTGCTCAAAAAGTAGGTCAAAATTTGTAGTTACTATTTTTGGTTTACCGCTTTGACCACTGGATAAGAGTTTTAATATACCATGCTCCTTGCCAACATCATCAATAGAATTAGATTTGGAAAGTACCCTGGCAACGATTTGATTAACTTCGTCACGTCCATAGTCTTGGTATAGCAAGTGGAAAATTTGATCCAATGGAGTTCTTAGATGTGACTTATTAGAGTTTTCGGTGATCCAAGGTAAGAACTCTTGGTAAACCTCGGAGCTTTCTAGTGGAGAAAAAAAATCAATTACAGCTTTTGTTAGTTCTATAAAGCTTGGTAGTCCAGAGTTAAAAGAAACACCAGCCCCACAAAATAAAACTACTTTGCCGTGGTCACATTTATCAAGAAGTTCATCTGGAATATTAGGTCCATTTTCATTAAATCGCATTTAACCTTCCTTGTGTATGGGTACAATATAGCTATTTAGATGGTCCTTTAAGCTCTTGAATTAATAAAAGCTTTTTCTCTGTATCTAACTTTGATATTTCAATTGCTAGTTCTGCTGTTGTCTCATCTTCACAGAAAAAATAATTCAATGGAACATTTAGTTCATTAGCGATCTTTTTTAGAGTCGTTAAATCTGGAATATGACGGCCTTTTTCATAGTGGTTCATGCGACCACTCGCTGAGTTTTCATCCATACCGATAAGTATACCCAGTTGCTTTTGAGTAATACCTGACTTAGCGCGGGCTTGTTTGAGTCTAATTGGAATTGGATTTTGGAACACAGAAGCATCATTTTTCAGTCTCTAATAGCTTAGATTGTCTAAGTTTTACAAAGGTTTGTACACTTAGGAATCCTAAGTTCTATTTGTGGGAATGTTCTTAAAATCACTCTCGAGCATAAAACTTAGTATTTCTAAGTTTTGCATTGTTCTATATACTTAGCAACCCTAAGTTTTCTTAATTGTTGTAGTATAAGAAATGCCCCAAGTTATCAAATTAAACCAACACATTTACTCCCTTTTGATCGAAAAAGAGTGCAATGGTTTTACAATTGTCGAGCTCAGAGATGAGTTATTAACCGTAACTGATAAATATCAAGATATCGATGAGGCGCGTAAATTCATTTATAGGCAAATTACAGCGCTTGAACGAAAAGAGCTCTTAAAAACAAAAGGAAGTGGCCGCCATAAAAAGTATTTTAAAACTGAGCTGTTTAATAACGCTACGTTTGTGGCGAAACAAGTTGTAATTGAAAAAGAAAAATCAATTAGCAGTCATACTAATAATCAAGCATCACCGCTTGTTGAAACTTTATTGAATGAAAAGAAACAGTTTGAGGCTGAGCTTGCGATTTTGTTAGGGGAAGTTGATGAATATAAAGCTCTACAAAAGCGATTCCCTGAGCACCTTAGCTTGTTTTATTCTGCATTAGACGATGCTAAAAATAATTCAGCGAAGTTATTAGGAAAAGTTAACGCTTTAACTAATATATTGGCCTCTTTGGATAATGGTGCACGGCAATGCTGAGAAGTTGGCAAAGGGAATGTGTTGAGTTAGCAGTAAAAAAATATACAGCTATTGATAAGCACTTTCTATGTCAGGCCACTCCTGGTGCTGGTAAAACAATAATGGCAGCTTCATTGGCCAAAACGTTATTTGATAAAGGAATGATAGATAGAGTGATCTGCTTTTCACCATCGGTTGAAGTGGCTAATAATATCAAAAGAACATTTGGAAAAATAATTGGGTGTTCGTTTGATGGCTCATTTACGGCTGTAGGTGCCTCTATGACTTATCAAAGCTTATGCTCTATTCCTGAAAGTACTTGGGATGGGCTTAGAAAGTATCGTACATTTTTTATTTTTGATGAAATACATCACTGCTCATTCTCGCAAGATAAATCTAAAATCAATACGTGGGGTGAGAAAGTTGTTTTCCATTTACAGGATATTGCAACTTACACACTTGCGCTATCGGGCACTCCTTGGCGCTCAGACGCCCTTCCTATTGCTTTAGTGAATTATTCTGACCCAGAAGGTGAGTTGATATGCGATTATCAATACAGCTTGAGTCAAGCTATTAGAGATAACGTCTGTAGAGAGCCAAAAATAGTTTTAGTTGATAGCAATAGTATTTCGGATGGCCAAGATACATATGGATCAATAGCTGAATTTGTTAAACAAGCTCAATCAGCGTACCAAGAGGTACTTAATAATGACTCTGCACTTAGGTATTTATTGAAGTTAGCCGTATTAAAACTGTCGGAGATAAGAGCTTCAAACCCGGCTGCCGGCGGCCTAGTTGTTGCGTCTTCAGTTAAGCACGCTGAAATGATAAACAGCTTATTAATTGAAGAATTTAATCAAACGTCAACCATAGTTACTTACTTACACGATAATTCAACACAGAAGATCAACTCATTTAAGTCATCTACTGAACAGTGGATCGTTAGTGTTGGTATGATCAGTGAAGGGACCGACATACCTAGGCTACAAGTATGTTGTCATTTAAGCTCTATAAAAACAGAGTTGTATTTTAGGCAAGTTCTAGGGCGCATTCTTAGGTCTGGCAAAGGTAAAGTTGAATTCGCCTGGTTATTCACATTTGCAGAAACAAGCTTAATTGAGTTTGCTGAGCGTATTAATATTGATATACCAGATAGTTGCTCTTATGTTGATATGGAATGTGACACAACTTTGGTGAGAAAAGATACATTTAGACCTTTAACATTGCCAAAAATAAACAGGGATAATAAGTTAAAAGAAAACCTTGATAAACTCGTTCTAGGGGGCCTAACTTCAGAGCGCGGTTTAGCTTATTATGAGCTGCTTTCAGGTTGTTCATTGAGCAGTATACAAATTAAATCACTTAGAACTAGAGTTATAGAAGCATTTTTATAGTTCCATAAAATGAGCCATATTCTGTTTATATTATCACTCTTAGTACATAAATAAGGCTAGCTTTTATTTGACTCTGCTAAGTAATGGGAAATTTTTTAGAGATAAGTATCGAAATTATTGCCTCAGCTACATCCTTGATTTCACCATATTATTAATTTCAGAAACAACTTTTAGGGTAATAAATTTATTCCAAATTTACTAACGACGAATGCAAACACTCCAAAAATAAAACAAGTTATTAAGGCGCTGAGGCCGAGTGATGGCCAAAAACCAAATCGGTGTAGTAATGATGGAAATATTAAAAACATCGGTAAGGTAGGCACAACATACCAAAATGTGTACCAGGCATGACTCGCAATTTTCTCTGGCGGCTGTTTTTCAACGTACAACCAAATCATCGCTAAAATGGTTACCAATGGAAGTGCTACAATTAGTGCTCCGAGTTTATCACTGCGCTTTGCGACCTCTGAAACCGCTACAACAATTGCTGCTGTCACTAAGTATTTAAAAATTATCCAACCCATGTATTACTTTCCTTTTTAAATAAAAAAATAAAAACCGATTGCCTATCGGTTTTTATTTTGCCATGATATGGCTATGTTGTTAAGAGATATTTGATTATGCAGTTAGGCGAATTAGAAAAACTAGTACTTCAATATTTGTGGTCTTCTAAAGAAGCGGATGCAAAGCATGTGCACAGTCGTTTAGGTAAAACACGTGGCTGCACTCTCAATACTATTCAAAGCACCCTTGAAAGACTTTATAAAAAAGGCCTTCTTAGCAGAACTAAGCAGGGTCATGCTTATAATTACCGAACTAAAGTTGATCGTAACTCGCTTATAGCTACTTTAATAAATGATATTACAGCTGACTTTGTTGAAGAGGGTGAAAACAGTTTAATTGCTGCATTTTCTTCTACTTCGACTAATTTTAATGATACACAATTAGATGAGCTCGAAAAACTTATAGAGCAGCAGCGAAAACTACGAAGCGGAAAAGTGTAAACATGATTGTTGGAAATTGGGCCGTGTTTTTAAATCTAGCGAGCGCAGCGGTGACCGCTTTTATTTGTGTGATCATATTGATTTCCTTCTTCCACACCTCGCTTTGTAAAAAACTTACTATTTTCCAGTTTACCGAGCGTAAGTTCATGCTTTGGTTAACTATTAGCAGCCCTTGGTGGATCTCATTATTGTGTGCAGCTGTATTTTGGCAGGCACATCAAAATCCAATGTCTAATTGGTGGCAAGGAGTCGCTCACTGGCATCACCTTGAGGTTTTCTCTGTATATAGTTGGCATTCGGTATTGCTTATATCGGCTGTTTGTTTGATGGCAAGTGCTAGCGTACATGCATTTTTTAGTCTTAATAGACATAGTTCAGCAATGAGCAGTCTGTTGGCTTTATCAAATACTCAACCTCACAAAGATTATCCAAACCAGTCTGTACACGTTATTGAACACCTTATACCAGAGGCATTTACTGTTGGTTTTTTCAATCCAAAAGTATATATAACCAGCGGATTACAAGCACTTGATGAAAAAACAGTACACATAGTCATACAGCATGAACTAGCACATTTAAAAGCCCGAGATCCGCTTTTTAAAACACTGTTTAGTCTATTTGGTTGGTGTTTTCCTGCGTCAACGCGCGCGGCGTTACAGCAATCTTATACGGCTTTAACAGAACAAATTGCTGATGTCGGTGCAACGCAAAGTTTTGATGGCTTAGATGTGGCTCAAGCACTTATTAATGTTGCTCGATTTCAACGACAACAACATATTACGAATGACAATATATACATGAGTCATTTTAGTAATGAGCAAATAACTCAGCGTATACAAACATTGTTAATGCCAATCTCCACTACGCCTAAGCTACTTTTAATGATCACTTTGTTTAGCTTTGTGGTTATCAGTTTATTCACACTGTCGACTGTCGATAGTGTCCACCATCTTATCGAAACTTTTTTCATCCACTAAGTAAGGATTAAAATGAAATCATTTAGTAGTCATTTCACCCACAAAAAACCGATTGGCAGTCGGTTTTTTGTGGGGGTATTGATGGCTTTTACAGCACTGCCGTGTTTTGCAAGTGCTGAGGCTTATCAAACATTAAATCTAAAGCAAGCCATCTCATTCACGCTTGCTAACAACCCGCAGTTACAGGGCTTCTTTTATCGAGATAAAGCCCAGCAAGGCAAAATAAAGCAAGCAAGTATAGGCCAAAGACCACAAATAGGCTTAATGGTTGAAGATGCTTTTGGGACAGGTGAGCATAGTGGTTTGCAAAATATGCAATCAACCTTAACTTTCTCTTGGCTGATTCAACAAGAGCAAATTGATAGTCGCGTAAAAGCAAGCCAGTCTGAACTTGAGCAGTTACGTTTAGATAAACAAATTATTGCACTTGATTTAGCCGCGATGACTGCGAAGCAATTTATTCAACTACTGGTGAAAGAAGAGGCACTAAAGCTCAATAAAATGGCAGTAAGACAAGCGAATGAAGTTGTAAATGCAATAGATAAACGAGTTCGTATTGGTCAGTCGTTGGCTATTGATAAAAATTTAGCCAAAGCTGAACTAATTAAACAAAAATTACTTGTCGAAGATCTTGAGCATGAAATAGCCAGCGGAAAATATCAGCTTTCAGCCTTGTGGGCAGAGCCTCGCACTGACTTTACACTTACAGGTAACTTATTGCAGTTACCTAAAATTGTAGATTTTCAGTCACAGTTCGAGCGCTTTAAAAATGCGCCTCGTTTGATGCAGTTAGCAAGTCAAAAACGTATTGCACAATCACACATTGAATTAGCTCAAATTGAAGCAAAACCACAATGGCAATTTACAACAGGCTTACGTCGTTATGAATCAACGGATGACTATGGGCTCGTGGCCGGTGTTTCTATTCCGTGGGGAGCATCTGGCAGCAATGCCGGAACGGTCGCTAAGTTACGTGCCGAGCAAGATGTATTAACAGCGCAAGCGAAGAGTTTAACTCAACAAGCTAATAGCCAGCTTTATGCTTTGCTTCAAGAAGTTAAGCATTCTGTTCATGTAATTACCACCTCAAAAAATGAAATCATTCCCACGCTAGAAACCGCGCTTACCCAAGCAAAACAAGCATTTAACGTTGGTAAATTGAATTACAACCAGTGGAGTAGCGTGCGTCAGGCGCAATTAAGCGCGCAATCAGAACTACTTAGCGCTTATGAAAGCTTACATTTACAACATATAGAAATTCAGCGTCTTACTGGCGCATCGATAGAACAATGAGATTATTTATGAAAACGACAAACTTTATTTCCTCCATAACCGTTGCCGTATTACTCGGCCTCAGCGCGGGGGTACATTTACCCGCTAGCGCAGTATCAACACCTACTACAGAGCAAGCAGAGCCTGAAAAAGGGCCGCATAATGGTCGTATGCTTCGTGAAGGAAACTTCGCATTGGAGTTAGCGATTTTCGAAACAGGCGTACCACCTGAGTTTAGAGTATGGTTAACAGATAATAAAAACCCAATTAATCCCGACGATGTTGAATTAACGGTTACGTTAACCCGATTAGGTAATGTGATTGATGATATTAAGTTTATTAGCCAAAGTGACTTTTTACGTGGGGATATGGAAATTTACGAACCGCACTCTTTTATTGTCACAGTAAATGCGAGCTACCAAGGAAAAACATATCGTTGGCAATACGATAACCTAGAGGGGCGAACAAAAATCGAACCCGCAGTAGTAGATGCAATGGCGATTGAAACTGCAATTGCAGGGTCTCAAAAGCTTCATCAAACGATCCCTGCTTATGGACAGGTTTGGTTACCGCCGAGTGCGCACCGCACTGTTTTTGCACGTTTTGAAGGTGTTATTACGCACTTAAATGTAAAGCTTGGCGATAAAGTAAATAAAGGCCAAACTTTAATGACGATTGAAAGTAATGAAAGTTTAAACCCCTATGAGATAAAATCGCCTATTGCTGGTTTTGTCGCAAAACAAATGGCTAATTCAGGTGAGCAAACGAATAACCGTGAACTGCTTGTTATCACAGACGCGAGTCAATCTGTCGTTAAATTAGCTGTCTACCCGAGCGATTACAGCAAAGTATCTCAAGGCACTCTAGTGAGCATTAAGGCAGAAGGTAGTCTTGTGAATATTGCTGGTAAGGTATCATTTATAGAGCCAAAAGTTAGAAGTGATCAGGCAAGAATGGTGTGGGTTACGTTGGCACAACAGACTGAGCCTTTGTTGGAAGGGAGTTTTGTTAAAGCCGATATTGAAACTGCTTCTTTTGAAGTTCCTTTAGCGGTAAAGAAAATAGGCTTACAGAGCTTTCGTGATTTTACGGTCGTGTATGCAAAAGTCGCTGATGAATATGAAGTCAGGATGCTTGAGCTGGGTCGTTCAGATGCAACATGGATAGAAGTACTAGGTGGACTGCCTGCCGGTACCGAGTATGTTACTGAAAATAGCTATGTCATCAAAGCCGATATTGAAAAATCTGGCGCGTCACACGATCACTAGGAGAGCGTAATGTTAGAATCGATTTTACGCTTTGCTATAAAGCGCAATATCCTCGTTCTTGTCATGGTATTAGCCATTGCAGGATTAGGCTTATGGAATTTTACTAAACTGCCTATTGATGCAGTACCTGATATAACCAATGTTCAGGTTATGATCAACACCGAAGCGCCAGGCTATACGCCGTTAGAGGTTGAACAACGCGTTACTTTCCCCCTCGAAAACGCACTTGCGGGGTTACCAGGACTTGTAAACACACGCTCAGTGTCTCGTTATGGTTTATCTCAGGTTATTGCTATTTTTGCTGATAATACCGATGTTTACTTTGCTCGTCAGTTGGTTAATGAGCGGTTGTCTAGTGCACGTTCGGAGTTGCCGATAAACCTTTTACCTGAGCTTGGTCCCATTGCTACTGGATTAGGTGAGATTTTTATGTTTACGGTTGATGCTGTGCCTGGTGCTAAAAATCCCGACGGTAGTGATATAACCCCCATTGATTTACGAACAGTACATGACTGGACAATTCGCCCTCAATTAATGCGGGTACCAGGTGTTGTTGAAGTAAACCCTATTGGTGGTTACGAGCGTGAAATTCTCGTTGCGTTTAAACCTGAAAAACTACTGGCTTATAATCTTACCTCAGCAGATGTTGTTGATGCTATTGGTCAAAACAACCAAAACCAAGGCACCGGATTTATTGAAAAAAGCGGTGCGCAATGGTTAATTCGTGTCCCAGGTCAGGTTGCTGGTTTAACTGAAATCACTAATTTACCCATCAAAACCATAGACGGCAGTGCAGTGTTTATTAAAGATGTTGCCACTATAAGTGATGGCAAAGGATTGCGTACTGGTGCTGCTACACAAAATGGCCGCGAAGTGGTGATGAGCACCGTGTTCATGTTAATAGGTGAGAACAGTCGCACAGTTGCACAAGGCGTTGGTGAAAAGTTAAAAGAAATCAATGGCAGTTTACCCGAAGGTATAGTTGCAAAAGCCGTCTATGACCGAACTAAACTGGTAGATAAAACGCTTAATACTGTTCAAACTAACCTGCTCGAAGGGGCCATTTTAGTTATTGTTGTATTATTTATATTACTGGGGAATTTCAGAGCCGCATTTTTAACGGCTTTAGTGATCCCATTTGCAATGTTGATGACAATAACCGGTATGGTACATACGCGAGTCAGTGCAAACTTGATGAGTTTAGGGGCATTAGATTTTGGTCTATTGGTTGATGGTACGATAATTATCGTCGAAAACTGCTTACGTCGTTTAAGTATGAGAGGTGATACCCCTCTTTCTTTAAAAGCACGTTTAGACATTGTTTTTACGGCTACACGAGAGGTTATTCGACCCGCTTTATTCGGTGTATTCATCATCACCGTTGTTTATTTACCTATTTTCGCGCTTGAAGGCGTTGAAGGAAAAATGTTCCATCCAATGGCATTAACGGTTGTGATTGCTTTGCTTTGTTCAATGGCGCTTTCGATCACATTTGTGCCTGCAATGATCGCCCTATTATTTAAAAAGCCAATTAAAGAAAAACCTAATCATATTATGCTGGGGTTAAGTCGTATTTATAAGCCGGTACTCTCATTAGCATTAAAAGGCCGCTGGGCTGTGGTGCTAATAACTTGTTTACTCGTAACATTCTTTGGTTATCAAGCGACACGCTTAGGAAGCGAGTTTGCACCAAATCTTGATGAAGGAGACATTGCCATGCATGCGCTTCGTATTCCTGGTACATCATTAAGCCAAGCGATTGAGCTACAAAAAGTGTTGGAAGAAAAAATTACGCAGATGCCTGAAGTCGAGCGTGTATTTGCAAAAATCGGCACCGCAGATGTAGCAACAGATGCAGTACCCCCTAGCGTAGCCGATAACTTTATTATTCTAAAACCACGAGAGCAATGGCCAAACCCTGATAAGTCAAAAGCACAAATTGTTGAAGAGTTAGCAGCCTTAGTTAAGCCAATTCCAGGTAACCGCTATGAGTTTTTACAACCAATTCAAATGCGCTTTAATGAATTATTAGCAGGTGTACGCGCTGAGCTGGCAATTAAAGTGTTTGGTGATGACTTTGAAACACTTGCTGCGTTAGGTAAGGAGATTGAATCCGCTATTGGAAATGTTGACGGTATTGCCGATTTAATGGTAGAGCAAACAAGCGGGTTGCCAATGCTTGAAATTGTACCCAATACTGAAAAGCTAAGCCAGTTTGGTATCAGCAAAGCACACATTCAGTCACAGTTAGCCACCGCATTAGGAGGGACTATTGCAGGTAAGTATTATCAAGGGGATATCCGCTCTAATATTGTTGTTCGTTTAGAAGAGCAGCAGCGTAATAATGTGCAAGAGATAGGTTACTTACCTATTAATTTACCTAATGGTCGCGCTGTGCCGCTCCAAGAGTTAGCAACAATCAAACTCACTAATGGCGCAAGTCAAATTAATCGCGAAAATGCTAAACGTCGTATTGTAGTGACTACCAATGTACGAGGACGTGACTTAGGAAGCTTTGTTGGAGATATTCAAACAATTATTGAAGATAAAGTCACTATTCCTGCTGGTTATTGGATTGAATACGGAGGAACGTATCAAAAGTTACAATCGGCCTCTGAGCGTTTGAGTGTGGTTGTGCCCGTTACATTGTTAATGATTATAGGCTTGCTTATTTTAGCTTTAAACTCACTTAAAGATGCTGCGATTATTTTTACCGGTGTGCCTTTAGCGCTTACCGGTGGAATTGCAGCACTGCTGTTACGTGATATTCCATTTTCAATATCTGCAGCGGTCGGTTTTATTGCTTTATCCGGCATTGCCATATTAAACGGCTTGGTAATGGTATCGTTTATTCGTGAATTACGCAGCTCAGGAATGGGGCTTAATCAAGCGATAACAGAGGGGGCATTAACACGTCTTCGCCCAGTGATAACTACAGCACTGGTTGCCTCATTAGGATTTATTCCTATGGCACTTAATACAGGGATTGGCTCAGAAGTACAGCGGCCTTTAGCAACCGTGGTAATTGGCGGCATTATTTCGTCGACCTTACTAACATTATTTGTGATCCCCGCACTGTATCGACTTTTACACAATGAAAAGGAGTCTATTTTGACTGAAAGTGAAACGTTGGAGCAACATGATGTCAACTAAAATAATAAACGTTAGCATAATGATTATGGTGCTTGTTTTGGCTTTTCTTAGCTTTGAGACCTTGGCCCATGGAGTTGATGACAGCACTCGCGCTTTTTTAGAGCAAAACCAAGGCGTACAGTTTGTGCCATTTATTTATATTGGTGCAAAGCACATGATCACCGGTTACGACCATATATTGTTTTTAATCGGTGTTATCTTCTTTTTGTATCGCAGTAAAGAGGTTTTGCTGTATGTCACCATGTTCACCATCGGCCACAGCACAACGTTACTATTAGGTGTGCTTGGCGATATTCAGATTAATGCCTATTTAATTGACGCTATTATTGGTTTTTCAGTTATTTATAAGGGCTTTGATAACTTAGGTGGGTTTAAGCGTTGTTTTAATTGGCAGCCAAATACAAAAATGGCGGTGCTTATTTTTGGTTTGTTTCATGGCTTTGGTCTAGCAACCAAGTTACAAGAGTTTCAATTACCCGAAGATGGATTACTGACAAACCTAATCGCCTTTAATATTGGCGTAGAGCTTGGCCAATTTTTAGCGCTCGCAGTTATTTTAATTGCCATTAATGTGTGGCGTAAACGGCCGTCATTTCATCGTTTTTCAACATTTATCAACGGTGCGTTAATGAGTGCCGGCTTAATGCTAGTCGGCCTTCAATTAACCGGCTATATAATTAATTAATTTAGAGAAATATATGCAACATACAGTTAGTTCAAAAACACTTATAAAAGCCAGTATCACCGCTTCATTAGTTGCGATAATCGCCTTTGTGCTATTTATCCTTCCGGCAGAATATAACATTGATCCAACCGGGATCGGTAAACAACTGGGCGTTACTAAAATAGCTCAGGCATCAGCGCAAAAACCACTTAAAACATCAGATTCATTGCAAGTGGGCAGTGATGAGTTTCAAACAATTGAAGTCACTATCCCTGCAAATCGCGGGGTTGAATATAAATTTGAGATGCAACAATATGAAAAAATGACCTACGAATGGATGACCGATGGCGCTTCTTTACATTTTGATTTACACGGAGAGCCAGCAGGAGACACAACCGGTTACTTCGAAAGCTATGCAATTGCCAATTTAAGCGAAATGAAGGGCAGCTTTACCGCCCCATTTGGGGGCTCACATGGCTGGTACTGGAAAAACAACTCAGATAACCCCGTGGCTATACAACTTTTAGTAAAAGGTCAATTTAAAGTGATTGGCTTAAAAAAGTAAACTTAAAATTTAACCGGAGAAAACAATGAATAAATTAATTTCAATCGTCTTAGTTTGTATTACGTTAATGAGTACTGGTGTTTTAGCACATAGTGATCATGCCCATGGCTACATTAATGATCAACAAGCGATTAGTATCGCAGCTAAATCAATAAAAAAATTGACCTTTAAAGACTATGGTTTTGAAGTTGGAAAATTAAATGATTCTTGGCAAGATATTTCTTCAGAAGCGTTTTCAGTCATAAGCAAGAACGGTGACTATTATGTTGTTCAAGCATCAAATAATAACGGTAGTGATCACGTTTATTTCAAAATAGCTAAAAATGGTCAGCTACTAGATGTAAAACCGAAGAACGATTTCTAAGCTTAAAGGTAAATTGGCACTGTGAGCTTTTACAGTGTCAATTTTCAATTTGTATTTTTGACACTAATTAAATTAGAAGGTAAGGCTTAGTAGGTAATAACTAAAATGGGTGTCGCATTTGTTTTTTATAAAATATTTTTGTATTAGCTGGTCTTTAAGCCGCTTTACTAATGAAAGTTGGCTCTTTTTCGAGAAAAGGAAGGCTTTAGTTGTACATAATATTGAAGAGGGCTTTTTATTCTCACCTAAGCGTCAGTACTTTTGTCGTTTTCTCATTATGAAATTTAAGCTTATGATATAAAAATATATAGCTGTAAGTTCAAGTCTAAACTAATACATGCTATAAATTGGTACATTCTGCTAGTTACTTCCCTTAAGCAGAAATAACTCAGATTCGAGGTCATTAATCTTTTTTAAGTGCTGGTGATTTGAAAGCGCTAGGGCATTGTGGGTAGAAGCCATTTGTGCCATTTGCTCTTTTAAGCTGGCTATTTCCGCTCGATATTTTTCTTTTAACCGTTTCTCGTTGGCAAGCTTTTCACGTAACTTAGTAACATCTGAGTTTTGCTGTGCTTGCTTTTTTGTTATAGCTTTTGATTTTAGTAGTTTAATTTTTTCAATGACGTCTGAGTAATAGTAAGCTGAGCCATTACCAAGGTTAGCTTCTTCCTCAACTGCAATGGCACTTAAACCTCGTTTGGCATCAATACGTACTGTATCGCCAGAAAGTATCCTGTCAATTGCGCTTAGAAGCTCTAACCTTGTATTCTCTGACTTACTCAAAGCTGTCTGATCTCAATTTCGGGTTTGTATGGAGTGTAGCTTATCTCAAAGTAGTCCATAACCTTTTCAGCTGCACGTAATTGCGTAATAAAATGGCTTAGCTGCGATTGAGATAGTTTAGTATGCTGCTCCATTTCAGTTATAGTCTCAACAATCCACTGATGTCGTTTTTGCCAAGCTTGTGCTTTAGTTTCGTCTATGACAACGTTCTCGCAGTTAAAACAGTTGGTTGGTGATACGACCTTTTCCATTCTGCATTCATAACCAGCCATGCAGTATGAGTGAAGTGTACCAGCAATAGATATTCTACCAGCAGATACTTGAGCATAAAGAGCATCCCAGGATGAGTATTTAACAGCGGTATCTTCTCTATCTTTAACAACATCTATACCTTTCTTACCATATAGCTTGTCATCTGAGTTATACCACTGATGCAATAGTTGTGTAGTGACTTCTTTATCCACTTCTTGAAGTAAATTATTGAGTTCTGAGTCCACTTTTACATGTTTTATTTTGGCTGCTACGCCTCCTTCTGAGTACCATTGAGACATTGGTAAATATATATGCTTATACTGTTGTTTAATGGCAACGTCAGAGAGTAAATTATAGCGTTTACCAAATACTGCAAAAGTTCGCCTGAGTTGGTGGGTTGTAAAAGCCCAAGGCTTACCTATAACTATCTTTTGCTTGTAAGCGTGTATGTTTAGGTTTGGATTTAGAAGTTTAAACTCTTCATAATCTTGCTCATTTACGATGGCGCCAGCCTCTTCTACTAGCTGCTTATGATGAAGAGCAAAAGGTGGACCTGTCAGCATGTTTGGCTTTCTGCATTTCATTTGTTGAACTAGCCAGATGCTTGAGGCTCTAGCATTTTCGACTCGGTCATCTGAGAGCATGAGTTGAGTTCTCATATTTTGAGTGAGTAGTGATGCGAGCTCGATTGCTTTCCCAGTAATTGGAGATGCCAACCACTCTGCTTTTTCAGGCACCGCAGGTGTCATTTTACTGTGGTAGGATTGTAACGAATAAAACACTTGGTCTTTTAATTTTAATGTTTTAAAGCTATCAGAGTGTAAACTATAGATCTCGCTTCTTCTCATGCCCGAAAAGGCTCCACAAATTATAAAGCAGCAAGTTAGAATATGGGAGTATAACCAATTGAATCTTCGTATATCACTAGGAATTAATTTTTCGATATCAGCGTTGGAAATATAGCTTTTAAGTATATTGGTAGAAGTTTGGGGTTTAGCTTTAGTTATCTCAGCTTTGTAGTGAGGGGAATCAGATGTTAACCAGTTCCATTGACCTGATTTTATTTTGTTATCAACAGCCGCTTTGCCAATTTCATAGTTTTCTTGCTGCTCGGTATGGATATCTAATAATGTATCTCGAATAGGATAGTAAGTATCTATATACTCGATAGCCTTTGAGTATATGAGTTGCATCAAGCGTGATGGTATAGCGTAATACTGCTCACTTTCTAGTTTGGTTGGGCAACCTAATTGACGGCCTAATTCTGTAATTGATGTCGTCAAAGGTAATGATAGTTTTATGGGGGTTTGGTTCTTAACCGCTTCGATCCAGTTTAATGCGAAAATAAGTTTTGAAGTATATGGCCCACTCATTTTAAGTGACTTTAAATATTCGCAAAACCTAGAAAACTGTATGGGATGGTTAAGGACACAAATCGAATCTGCTTTGATGGATTCTATGTATTTATATACTTGGGTTAAATTGATATTTCTCTCTAAAAATGTTGTGGTTTTTATCATTGCCCCTTGCCTTAAGGTGCCGACAGCAAATAAACCAAGGAATGCGAGTAACTTTTGTTCTTGCAACAAGGAAATAGTTGTTAAATGAGTAAAAGAAGCCCGCTTTTTCGAAACAATTTTGACATCTACATAGTGTGTTAAATCCCATGTGTTATCGCCAAAGTAACTTATGGTTTTACCATTTTGGTCAATCATTACTGGGATTTTGTTTAAATTGTCCCAATCCTTATTTTCAAAATACTGTATTGCCTGTTCAACAAAAACAGTATTCTCTTTTATAACTTGTTCTGGTGCAGCAAGTAACGGTTTCATAGCATTTCCTTATAAAACCAAATTAAGCGTATCGGGCCAAAAAGGGTGGCGACCAATTGTATGTAGCTTCCGCTCAGCTTGCCTGCGCACTTTTAAGTCGATACTAAAAAGCACTTGCTTTATTTTTCTTAGTACTCGATCAAAATTGTTTTTAAAGTGTGACATGTTGAGGTGATCTTCTTTGGCATCCTCTAACGCTTCATAAAAACTCAATAAACACCAAATATCATCAACTTCTTCAACCAGCACTTGATTTGGGCAGGAAAAGCAATTTAATAAGTCTGCACAGGCAAGATGGGTCATGTCAACGCTATCGATAGAGGCCTTTCGTCGAAAACGGTCACCATGGTTATCAAAGGGGTCTTTGCAACCTGTACCTAAAGGTGTTTTTTGACCATTCCCTGATTTAGCATAGCGGTTTACGAATTCATCATAGGGTAGTATTTCTAGATTCATTTGCTCAAGAGTTTGTTCTCGTGCTCTACTAATATCGCCACATTTAATTGCATTTTCTAAGGTGTTAGCTGTGGCTTGAAGTTGGGCGTTATTTTCTGACTCGTTACCTCTGCTATAGTGCTTTCGAACTACATCAGGTGTGTTATTGAGCAACATGGATGTTTCGAGTGAGTTTCCTGTGAGTGCTAAGTAATTAGATGCACCTGTAGCTCTAAAGCGTTTAGCTTCAGGCCTAAGTTGTTGACCATTGTCATCAGTCAAATCGAATATATTAATTAGCCAATTCATATTGGAACGAATATGCGTTGGGCACAAGGGCTTATTTATCCCGTTTAGACATTGATGAAGTAGTCTATTGGCATCTGGAAACAGCACGTGCGTAAGGGTGATAAGGTCATTAATAAAATTTAGCGCATGCTTTGGAATGTCTGTGCTAAGATTATCGCCGAGCTCGATGGTAACAAATTTATTAGCTCTCTTCTTTAACGCTGTTTGCACAAACCACTTACCTTGCTGTCCCTTTTTTTGTGAAGCTTTGGGGATATCCATATCTCTTATCGTACTAGCGTTTGCCCATGTGTAATAGGCAAGTAAGAAATATGCAGCACAGTAACACTTGGTAATAGCACCACTTACAGGCACTTCGATTTTATTAAAAGAAAAGCTCGCGTATTGGTCGCTTCTCCTTGCTTGAATGTATTCTTTAGGTGAGGTTTGAATTTGCTTGGAAAGCTGAAAATATAGTTCTTTTAGTATTTTAATTAACTTTTTCAATTCAGATTCTGAGTATGCTTGAGTTGGATTTATTTGGCTGCGAAATAGTTTGAATTTAGAAAACCACTCATCAACAGGGTGATCTAGCATCTTCATTATTGTTCTTATACTACTTAATTCACCTTTTGCTGTGTTTGAACTTTTGCTGCCAATTCTAACGCTGTGAACTAGAGCTGTTTCAAATGCATTGATACCCTCTTTTGAATCTGGATTTACTGGAATACTGTCACAAATATTCACATACCGTGTAAATGTTCTAAAAAGGGTATTCATTGTTGTGTCAGTATATTCTGTATTAGCTTTGAATGCTTGATACCACTTAATAATTTGGTTGTCTCGGTTAAGCAAAGTACCCCGATGCATTTCAAAAAGTTTAGGCACGCCTTTGTATCTAAATCTTTGAAAGTCTGGGTATACAAATTGATCACCATAAATATTTAACTTAAGTTTAAGGTCAATATTTAAATTTGATTTGTTAATCACGAGAGATCCTCATTAATGACTGACTCCATAACTTGATCTAAAAAGCAAACTGCACGTATCGATGCCTTGCTTCGGTTTATAAAGTTCAGGTATCGCCAAGTTGTTTTCTCATCTTTATGTCCCATCCACCCCATGATTAATGACATAGCATCGAATGGTGACAACCCAACTTTTTCGTCTAAAAGGGACGCAAGGCGAAATGTACCGTAAGTTGCACGTAAATCGTGAGTTCTATGCTGAAAGTGGGTATTTAGCTCATTGCGTATGTAATTACGAGTTAAGCTAAAGTGACGCTGTATTGCATTGGTAGTATATGGTTTACCTCGATTGGTAATTAATAATTCCGTAATCGGTTTATCGGTTTTAGACTCTCTTTTCTGGCGACGCTCACTAATCAAGTAGCGATGCATCTTGTTCATTAACAGTGTTGGAATTTCGATAGTTCTGACTGAGCCAAATTTGGTGAGTACACCGTTATGAGGTCCTATACTAACTTGAATATGGTATTTATTCGGGTCACATCTATTCACTAGATTAGCAGGAAAGGTGCAGGCTTCTTCTATACGAAGGCCGCACATGAGTTGTAATAGTTGATGTATTTGGAACTCAATTGACTGTTCTTTGAGTGCTCGCGAATATAATTTTACCTCATCTTCTGTAAGGGGATTCAAGCTTTGCTCTGGTGTACGCCTTGGGACCCTGATCCTTAAGTCTGAGCTTCTAACAACATAATTACGATTGATATGCGCAAGCATCCCAGTCGTTTTGATGCTAACAAACTCTACTTCAAATGGTTTATTTTCCTTAGAGAAGTTAATTAACCTCTCGTAATATGCCCACTCGTAGAATTTAATTATATGGTTCATATATACAGCTGCTGTTGAACTATTTAGCTCACCGGCTTTCACTGAGGCCAAAAGATCTTGGTTTCGGAAAATATATGTGGGCTTATTTGATTTGATAGTTGGAAAGTCTTTCCAAGAGAGTTCATGGCTTTTTAAAAAGCGCCAATATCGACTTATGGCACGAACGTTTGAATTGATGTTTTTTGCGCGCTTAACGTTAATGAGGTGATTCATCCAAAGGTTTATTGGCATGACGTATTCACCATCTTCATAAAAAGTTGGAAAGCCTTTTAGCTGAATGCTTGATTTTGTTTTGCAAAAGGGAGTTTGGATCTCAGTTTTAAAATCATCTGATTGAACTATTGTGAGCATGAAAAAGCCGACCAAAAATTGTACGTTACTTGGTCAGCTTAGTTCGTTTTCCAGAGTTAGCAAATGTAAAGTTTCACTTTTCCAGAGAAAAATTTACATAGTAACAAACTCTTCAGAACCTGTTGGGTGAATCGCAACAACGGCATCAAAATCAGCTTTAGTAGCGCCCATTTTCATGGCAACTGCAAAACCTTGAATCATTTCATCAACCGCAAAACCAATACCATGTAGGCCAACTACTTTTTCGTCTGGGCCGGCACATACAAGCTTCATTTTACAAGGCTGGCGATGTTTAGTTACCGCTGTGTACATAGCCGTAAAGCCAGATTGGTAAATCTTAACGTTTTCTTCGCCATATTGAGAAATAGCTTCTTGCTCAGTAAGGCCAATAGTACCAATTGGTGGGTGACTAAATACAACAGTAGGAACTAGGCTGTAATCCATTTTTAAATCATCAGGTAGTTCTTTATTAAATAAGCGTTCTGATAAAGTACGCCCTGCTTTAACTGCTACAGGCGTAAGTTCAATACCGTTTTCGATAATATCGCCAACCGCATAAACGTTTTTAGCTGTGGTATTTTGAAACTCATCAACTTTAACAAAACCATCGCTGTTAACTTCTACGCCGGCAGCGGCAACATTAATTGCATCTGTTGTTGGCTGGCGGCCAATGGCCCAAATTACTTGGTCAACGTTATGAGTTTTGCCATTATCTAAATGTAGCGTTACAGAGCCATCATCTTCTTTAACTAATTTATGAGGTACAGATTCTGTATGAAGAGTAGGGCCTTCAGCAGCCATAACATCAACAAGTGTTTCAACTATGTATGGGTCAAAGTTACGAAGTGGAGAATGCTTACGAACAAATAAATGTGTTTCAGTACCTAAACCATGTAATACACCAGCAAGCTCAACGGCTATGTAGCCTGCGCCAATAACTGCAACGCGCTTAGGTTGCTCTTTTAGTTCAAAAAAGCCATTTGAATCGATACCGTGTTCAGCACCTTCAATATGCGGAATACTTGGGCGGCCGCCTACTGCAATTAATATATGATCGGCTGTGTAGTGCTCGCCGTTTACTTCAACTGTTTTATTATCTACAAATTTAGCAAAGCCTTTAATTACAGTAACGCCATTGCTAGCAAGGCCACTGTCATAACCTTTATGAATTCGGCCTATGTAGGCTTCACGGCTTTCTATTAACTTGCTCCAATCAAAGCCTTTAACTTCAACATTAAAGCCGTAATCTGGGGCATATAAATTAATTGCTTCAGCAACCTGAGCACCGTGCCACATTACTTTTTTAGGTACGCAGCCCACGTTTACACACGTGCCGCCCATGTGTTTTGCTTCTATAAGTGCTACTTTAGCGCCACGCATTGCCGCTCTATTTGCAGAGGCAATACCACCACTGCCACCACCGATTGCAATATAATCAAAGTGTTGTGTCATTTTATGTCCTTAGGCGTTGAGTTTTATGCGCATTAGCATAACATTAAGTTTTAAAAATAAAGAGTGTTTAGGTGACCTATGTTTAGTAAAAAAACATTCGAATTTCTTGCTCAGCTTGATCAAAACAATAATAGAGACTGGTTTAACGACCATAAATCACAGTATGAGGAATACGTAAGAGAGCCCGCTTTAGATTTCATTAGGCAAATGCAAGCACCACTTGCTGAGGTTTCTAGCCATTTTGTCGCATCAGATAAAAAAGTCGGCGGTAGTTTAATGAGAATCCATAAAGACGCGCGTTTTAGTAAAGATAAAACCCCATATAAAATTAATGTAGGGATTCAATTTCGCCATTTTATGGGAAAAGACGTACACGCCCCTGGTTTTTATTTTCACTTAGCAAATGACGAATGTTTTGTAGGTGCTGGTATTTGGCGCCCAGAATCAAAGGCGCTTAATGCAATTAGAACCTGCATAGATGAAAACCCAAATAGCTATAAAAAAGCAATTTATGATGAGCAATTTAAATCTATATTTGAAATGTCAGGAGAGTCGCTAAAACGCCCACCAAGAGGTTTTGAAAAAGAGCATCCCTTAATAGATGAGCTCAAGCGAAAAGACTTTATAGCCATTAGCTCGCTTACTCAAAAACAAGTATGTAGCAATAATTTAGTTGATACGGTACTAGAACATTATAAAGTGGCTGATTCATTAATGGGTTATTTGTGTTTTGCTCTGGAGCAACCATATTAAAATTACACAACTTGAAAGCAGTTGAGTTGTTTTTTTACTTTTAGACCCAATTTAAAACGTAATGCATTAACGCAAAGAGAGTATTTATGAGCAACCCACTAATTGGCCTTGAAGGCTTACCACCATTTTCAAAAATAAAGCCTGAGTACGTAGTACCAGCACTAAAAGACGGTATTGAGCTTTGTCGTAAAGCCATTGATGACGTGCTAGCGAAAGGTTCGTACACGTGGGATGACTTAGTATTACCCCTTGAAGAAGCGGACGATAAATTATCGCGTATGTTCTCCCCTGTATCGCATTTAAATTCAGTAATGAATAACGACGAATTACGTGAAGCTTACGAGCAGTGCTTACCGTTAATATCTGAATATTCAACATTTGTAGGTCAGCATCAAGGTTTATACAACGCGTATAATACGCTTTATAACAGCGACGAATTTAAAACGCTGACTACAGCACAGCAAAAAACAATTACTAATGCGCTACGTGATTTTAAATTATCGGGTATTGCATTATCAGCAGAAGATCAAAAACGCTACGGCGAAATTAGCGCGCGTTTATCAGAACTTGCCTCAAAATTTGGCAACAATGTAATGGATGCCACACTTGCTTGGCACAAACATATTACTGATAAAAGCGACTTAGCTGGCTTGCCAGAATCGGCTCTTGCACTTGCAGNCAGCCGATACGGCAAAAAGTAAAGAGTTAGACGGTTGGGTATTTACCCTTGATTTCCCATCGTATTTACCAATTATGACTTATGCAGATAACCGCGAATTACGCAGAGAAACTTACACCGCGTTTTCTACGCGCGCATCAGATCAAGGCCCTAACGCCGGTGAGTTTGATAACTCAGCAATTATGAATGAGGAGCTTGCGCTTCGCCATGAACTTGCACAATTACTAGGATTCAACAGCTACGCTGAAAAGTCACTGGCAACTAAAATGGCCGAAACACCGGCGCAAGTATTCTCGTTTTTAGAAGACCTAGCGGCTAAATCAAAACCACAAGCAGAGCAAGAAGTGGCAGAGTTAAAAGCCTATGCTGAGCAAAAACATGGTATTTCTGAATTACAGGCATGGGATTTTGGTTACTACAGCGAAAAACTTAAGCAAGAAAAGTACGCTATTTCAGATGAAGTACTGCGTCCTTACTTCCCAGCAAATAAAGTATTAAGTGGCTTATTCGAAACCGTTAACCGCTTATTTGGTATTAGCGTAAAAGAAGTTACTGACTTTGATACTTACCACAAAGATGTACGCTTTTTTGAAATTGTAGATAGTAGCAATACTCTACGCGGACGTTTTTATCTCGATTTATATGCGCGCGACCGTAAACGCGGCGGGGCGTGGATGGACGACTGTATGGGTCGTAAAGTACGTGCTAACGGCGAACTGCAAACTCCAGTGGCTTATTTAGTGTGTAACTTTAATAAAGCGGTTGGCGATAAACCTGCATTGTTTACTCATGACGAAGTGACAACCTTATTCCACGAGTTTGGTCATGGTATTCACCACATGCTTACACAAGTTGATGCTGCTCCTGTTGCGGGTATTAATGGCGTGGCGTGGGATGCGGTAGAGCTTCCTAGTCAGTTTTTAGAAAACTGGTGTTATGAAGAAGAAGCATTGAGCTTTATTTCAGGTCATTATGAAACGGGCGAGCCGTTACCTAAAGAGCTACTTGATAAGCTACTAGCGGCTAAAAACTACAACTCAGGCATGCAAATGCTACGTCAAATTGAGTTCTCGTTATTCGACTTTAAAATCCACAATGATTATAAAGTGGGTGAAGAGTGTCAAATTCAAGCAGTACTTGATGACGTACGCAGCCGTACCTCGGTCGTTAAGCCTCCTGAGTTTAACCGTTTTCAACATGGCTTTAGCCACATTTTTGCAGGCGGTTACAGCGCTGGTTATTACTCATATAAATGGGCTGAAGTACTCTCTGCTGATGCTTATTCTAAATTTGAAGAAGAAGGTATTTTTAACCCGCAAACCGGTCAAGCCTTCATGCAAAATATTTTAGAAAAAGGCGGCAGTGAAGAGCCAATGGAATTATTTAAAAAGTTCCGTGGTCGTGAGCCTAATGTTGACGCGTTACTACGCCATAGCGGTATTGCTGTTTAAAAATTAATATTTAGCACAAACCAAATTAAAGCGCCTTAATGGCGCTTTTTTATTATTTTAAAATTATTATCTAATAATTTTTAGTAATTTCATCCTACCGTACTATGCTTTTAGCACACCTAATAAAATGGACTAAGGCATGGCAAAGTTGGTATTGGCAATTGATGACGACAAGTATGTTCATCATATAATTGAAGAGTCTTTAGCAGGGTTTTGTAAAATAATTCATGCAAAAGATGGCGATGAAGGATTAAGGCTAACCAATAAATACAACCCAGATATTATTTTACTCGATATTGAAATGCCAGGTATGTCAGGTTATGACGTATGTAAAACGATAAAGCACAGTGAAAGCACTCAAGATATTCCCGTTATGTTTCTCTCATCTAAAATAGAGCTAAGCGATCGGGTAAAAGGTTATAGTGTTGGCGCATCTGATTACATTACAAAACCTTTTAATGCAGAAGAGTTAATAGCGCGTATAAAAGTGCTTTACGAATATAGGCAAAAATGTGCAAAGCTAAAACTGGATATAGCAAAAGCGAATAAAACAGCGGAAATAGCGATGACAGATTCAGGCGATATGGGGCGTATAATGCGCTACGTTGGACAAAGTTATCACGCTAATAACTTTCAATCGTTGAGTGAATACTTTTTTACCTTTTTTGCTCCTTTAAATTTAGATGTTGTGGTGGTGTTTTGGTATCAAGGAAAAGGTATTTTTTACAGCCAGCAAAGTGGTGTTTGCCCGTTAGAACAAGAGCTGCTTGAGCAACATCGAAATGCTCAACGATTTGTTGATATTGGTAGCAGCACTATCATTAATTATCCCAAAGTGTCCCTTTTGATAAAAAATATGCCAGTTGATAACGATGCTTTGTATGGGCGCTACAAAGATCTGTTCCCGCATATATTAGAAGTAACCAACGAGAAGGTTGTTACCATGGAAAGAAGCGAAAGCAGTTATGAGCAGGCAGCTCAAATAAGTACAGCCCTTCAAGATATTGTTAAGCAGTTAACTACTCAAAATGTAGAGCAAAACAAAAGTACTAAAGAGTTTATAGAGCAGCTACATGAACTTGACTGCGCTATTAAGCTACAACAAACACAAGCAAATCCTGCGGATCTCACTTTATATATATCTCAATTGGATCAAACAATGCAGTTATTTGTATCGGCTAATAGTGATTTAGCCTTTATCAAATATCAGCTTAAACAAGTTGCCGAAAGCCGCAATGAACTTATATCTAATTTACGTACTAAAGCGGAAGCCGCAAAGGTCAATACGAATCATCATAGTGATATAGAGCTATTTTAGTGCTTTAAAGTAAAGCGGTTGATATACTACAGGCGTATTTTATCGTCGGAGTTTATTGTGGTTATTCAGTGTGCTTTTAAAGAGTTACGCCCTTATTTAAATGAATTAGAAACACGCTTTGGTTTAGCCCAATGGGCGCAAAATTGCAGTGGCTTTAGCTTACATTACGATGATAAAGGGTTAAGTCTATTTAAAACCGACGAGCCTAAACTGGGTGCAATTAACGTTGATTTTGTAACCGGTGCTGCCGCCCATAGGCGTAAGTTTGGCGGTGGTAAAGGGCAAGCAATTGCCAAAGCGGTGGGTTTAAATAAAGGCGCAACGCCTGTTGTACTTGATGCTACCGCTGGTTTAGGGCGAGATGGTTTTGTACTTGCCTCGCTAGGGTGCAAAGTTATATTACATGAACGTCACCCGGTTGTAGCTGCACTTTTATACGATGGTTTAAAGCGAGCCTATAGCGATATTGAAATTGGTTTGTGGATGAAAGAAAACATGAGCCTAATATTTGGCTCAAGTCATACTTTGCTCTCTCAATGCGAAAGCATGCCTGATGTTGTTTATTTAGATCCCATGTTCCCGCATCGCGAAAAATCAGCATTAGTTAAAAAAGAAATGCGCGTATTCCAAGAGCTTGTTGGTGCAGACAACGACGCTGACAACCTACTTGATTTTGCCTATCCACTTGCCAGTAAGCGTGTCGTTGTAAAACGCCCCGATTATGCGCCATTCTTAAACGAAAAAACCCCAAGTATGCAAATTAAAACCAAAAAGAACCGTTTTGATGTTTATGTAAAGGCGGCAATGGTTTAAACATCAAAACAAATTGGTGGTATATCCCTAGAATTTTACCCATGTAAGAATCGTTATATTGGCTTGGATCTTAGGATCTAGCCTTTTGAATCTAGGATCTTATTACATTTTCATGTTAGAATTTGCGCAATTTTTTTTGGCATAGCAAAGTAGCACAGTAATGATCTTAGATGATATTCGCATTGTTTTAGTTAACACGTCACATTCGGGCAATATTGGTTCGGCGGCTCGCGCCATGAAAACCATGGGTTTATCAAAGCTTTATTTAGTTGATCCTGCTTGTGAAATAGACAGCCAAGCAAGTGCTTTAGCTGCAGGCGCAACTGATGTTTTAGGCAATGCAGTTATTGTAGGTACTGTTGAAGAAGCTATCGCTGACTGTACATTAACAATTGGCACAAGTGCGCGTTCTCGTACGCTTTCGTGGCCAATGGTTGAACCACGTGAATGTGGTGAAAAACTCGTTGCTGAAGCTGTAAATGGTCCTGTAGCGCTAGTATTTGGTCGTGAAAACAGCGGCTTAACTAATGAAGAATTACAGCTTTGTAATTACCACGTATGTATTCCTGCTAATCCAGAGTACAGCTCGCTTAATTTAGCTATGGCCGTACAAACACTTAGTTACGAAACACGTATGGCGTTTTTAAATCAACAACCTAAAAAGGTTGAAGAAGACGATGCTGTTTACCCAAGCTCAAAACAAACAGAGCTGTTTTATGAGCACCTTGAAGAGACGCTTTTCAAAACAGGCTTTATTATCAAACAGCACCCTGGTTTAGTTATGACTAAATTACGTCGTTTATTTAACCGAGCTCACCCTGAAGATGCCGAAATGAATATTTTACGCGGTATTCTCACCTCAATTAATAAGTCTATCCCTAAGTAACTTAGGTATAGCTATTAGTTATAAAAACCAATGGGTAAATAACTAGCTAATACTTGACTAAAATACTCAGGTAATTACAATGGCTGTAATACTTGACCAAAGAGGTCAAGTATTGAAAGTTTGTTAACTCTACAATTTAAAAAGTAAGAGTTTATAAATCAAATTTTTATCAAGTGATAATACTTGACTAATTTACTCTGGTAATTAAAATTTGCACTCTTTTGTGCAGGGGGCGTTATGAAGTTAACATCAAAAGGCAGATATGCCGTTACAGCTATGCTGGATGTTGCACTACACACAGGTGTAGGTCCTGTAGCCCTTGCTGATATTTCACAAAGACAAGAAATTTCTTTGTCTTACCTTGAACAATTATTTGCTCGTTTACGTAAAAATGGCCTAGTAAGTTCTGTTCGTGGACCTGGTGGTGGTTATTTACTAGGGCGTGAAGCGGGCGTTATCTCTGTTGGCGATATTATTAGCGCCGTAGACGAATCGGTCGATGCAACACGTTGCCAAGGTGCCGATACCGGCTGTCAGAGTGGTATGCGTTGTTTAACACATAATTTGTGGTCAGACTTAAGCGCACGCATAGAAGAATTTTTGAATAATATTACCCTTGCTGAATTGGTGGAAAAATCAGATGTGAAAGAAATAGCATCGCGCCAAGATAACAGTATCAATAATGCAATTAAGCAGTTGGAAAACATTCAAGTAAGCTGTCAACTTTAAGGTTGACCTGCAGCGGAGAGAGAAATGAAGTTACCGATTTATTTAGATTACGCAGCGACCACGCCTGTTGATGAACGTGTTGCTAAAGAAATGATGCAGTGCCTGACAATGGACGGTAAGTTTGGTAATCCTGCGTCACGCTCACACCGTTTTGGTTGGCAAGCAGAAGAAGCTGTTGACCAAGCGCGTACAGATATTGCTGATTTAATTAATGCAGACCCACGTGAAATTGTTTTCACATCGGGTGCAACAGAATCAAATAACCTTGCTATTAAAGGTGCAGCACAGTTTTACAAGAAAAAAGGTAAGCACGTTATTACCGCTAAAACTGAGCATAAAGCTGTAATCGACACATGTCGTGAGCTTGAGCGCCAAGGTTTTGAAGTAACTTACATGGACGTTGAAGAAAACGGCCTACTTGATTTACAAAAACTTGCCGACACAATGCGTGACGACACAGTACTTGTAAGCATCATGCACGTTAATAACGAGCTAGGTGTAATTCAAGATATCGCGACTATTGGCGAAATGTGTCGCGAACGTAAAATTATGTTCCACGTAGATGCAGCGCAAAGCGCGGGCAAAGTATTAATCGACGTGCAACAGCTTAAAGTTGATTTTATGTCGTTCTCTGCACATAAAGTGTATGGCCCTAAAGGTGTTGGTGCACTTTACGTTCGTCGTAAACCACGTGCTCGCCTTGAAGCGCAAATGCACGGTGGCGGACATGAACGCGGTATGCGCTCTGGTACACTAGCAACTCACCAATTAGTGGGTATGGGTACTGCGTTTAAAATTGCTAAGCAAGATTTCGAAAAAGATCACGCACACATCAGCGCCTTACGTAATCGTTTAATCGACGGCATTATGGCTGATATGGACGAAGTATACTTTAACGGCACACAAGACCAATCAGTACCGGGTATTGTAAACATCAGCTTTAACTTTGTTGAAGGTGAGTCGTTACTTATGGCAGTAAAAGACATTGCAGTATCGTCAGGTTCAGCCTGTACATCTGCAAGCTTAGAGCCTTCTTATGTATTACGTGCACTTGGCCGTAACGACGAATTAGCACATAGCTCAATTCGTTTTAGTATTGGTCGCTTTACTACCGAAGAAGAGATTGATTACACCGTCGAATTAATGAAAAACTCTATCGGTCGCCTACGTGAGATGTCTCCACTTTGGGAGATGCATCAAGAAGGTATTGATTTAGATTCAGTTGAATGGGCTCACCACTAATAGTGTGAGCACATACCCTAGCAGGTAATGAGGATAGAATAATGGCTTATAGTGATAAAGTAATTGACCACGTAGAAAACCCACGTAACGTAGGTACTCTAGATAAGAACGATCCGTCAGTGGCAACGGGTATGGTAGGCGCACCAGCATGTGGTGACGTAATGAAACTGCAAATTAAAGTATCTGCCACTGGCGTTATTGAAGATGCAAAATTCAAAACCTACGGTTGTGGTAGCGCAATTGCTTCTTCTTCACTTGTAACAGAGTGGGTTAAAGGCAAAACGCTAGACGAAGCAGCGACAATTAAAAACACTGATATCAGTGCAGAGCTTGAGTTGCCACCAGTGAAAATCCACTGTTCAATTTTAGCCGAAGACGCAATTCAAGCAGCAATTGCAGACTACAAAAGCAAACAAGCGAAGTAAGAAGAGAAACTCATGGCAGTGACATTGACAGATGCGGCAGCAAACCGCGTACAATCATTTTTAGCAAACCGCGGTAAAGGTTTAGGCCTGCGCGTTGGCATTAAAACGACGGGCTGTTCAGGTCTTGCTTATGTACTTGAGTTTGTTGACGATTTAAACGAAGACGATGAAACTTTTGCGGCTAAAGGTGTCACATTAATTGTTGACGCTAAAAGCTTAGTTTACATCGATGGCACAGAGCTCGACTACACTAAAGAAGGCTTAAATGAAGGGTTTAAATTTAATAACCCGAATCAAGCAGATGAGTGTGGTTGTGGCGAAAGCTTTACTGTTTAAGCTTTAAATATCTTTGTAGTATAAATAAGCCCTGCCAGTTAATGTAGGGCTTTGTTATTTCTGAATATTATTGGTTGAAGTTATGCGTTACTTTGAATTATTTGCAGTCCCCGTTGATTACAATATTGATTTAGCAACGGTTAACAAGCACTACTTGGAATTACAGCGTACTGTACATCCCGATCGCCACGCGAATGCGAGCAGCCGCGATAAGTTAATGGCTGTGCAAAGCACCGCCGAAATTAACGATGCGCTACAAACATTAAAGCACCCAGTAAAACGTGCCGAATATATGTTGAGTGAGCTAGGCGTTGATATTCGTGCAGAGCAGCAAACCTTGCAAGATCCAATGTTTTTAATGCAGCAAATGGAACTTCGCGAAGAACTTGAAGAGCTAACATCAGCTAGCGATCCTGATACCGCCATTGTAAATTTTGAAAAACAAATTAAGCAATTAAATGCGCAATACAGTGCACAACTTGCTGAGCAATTAGCAAGTAACGATGAGCAGCAATATCAACTTGCCGCAGATAATATTCGTAAACTGAAGTTTGTTTATAAGTTACGTGAAGAACTAGAGCGTATCGAAGACAGTTTATTTGACGATTAATTACTTGCTGCAAAGCGAGCAACACGAGTTTAAAGAGCATTATGGCATTATTGCAAATTGCTGAGCCGGGGCAAAGCGCGGCACCACACGAACATAAACTAGCGATTGGTATTGACCTTGGTACAACTAATTCTTTAGTTGCAACAGTGCAAAGTGGCGAAGCCCGCACGTTAACTGATGATCTTGGCGCGGCTATGTTACCGTCGGNTCGGTTGTTCGTTATCAAGCAGGCGGTATTACTGTTGGCGCAGAAGCTGCACAAGCAGCAACGCAAGATCCTGCTAACACACTTATTTCGGTTAAGCGTTTTTTAGGTAAAACTCAGGCTGAAATAGAGCAAAGTTATGGGCAACTACCGTATGAATTTTGTGAGCACAATGGTGCGCTAGCAATAGAAACTGCGGCAGGNAAGCCATATTTTAGCTGCATTAAAAGCACGAGCTGAGCAAAGTTTTGGCAACCAAGAAATTTTAGGGGCTGTAATTACAGTACCGGCCTACTTTGATGACGCACAGCGCCAAAGTACTAAAGATGCCGCAGAGCTTGCTGGTATTAACGTACTACGTTTATTAAATGAACCAACAGCAGCAGCGGTTGCTTATGGTTTAGATTCAGGTCAAGAAGGTATTATTGCTGTTTACGATTTAGGCGGTGGTACGTTCGATATATCAGTACTTAGATTACACCAAGGTGTGTTTGAAGTAATGGCAACCGGTGGCGACTCTAGCCTCGGCGGCGATGACTTTGATTCGCTCCTTGTTGATTACTTTAAGCAGCAAACAGGTGTGTCAGCATTATCACCTTCAGTTTTACGTTTATTTATCAATAAAGCAAAAGCGTGTAAAGAAGCATTAAGCCAATACGCTAAAGTAAACGTGGGCCTTGAGTTTGACGATCAAAAATACACCGTTGAAGTAACGCGCGAAACGTTTGATGAAATGGCTATGCCACTAATTAAAAAAACGCTGCGCTCGTGTCGTCGTGCTGTAAAAGATGCTGGCATTGAAAACGAAGAAGTGCTGCAAGTTATTATGGTAGGTGGTTCAACCCGTATGCCATTGGTACGTAGCCAAGTACAAAGCTTTTTTGATAAAGAGCCGCTAACTTCAATCGATCCTGATCGTGTTGTAGCCTTAGGTGCCGCGCTTCAAGCCGACGTGTTAATTGGCAATAAGCCCGATTCTGACATGTTATTGCTTGATGTATTACCGTTATCGCTAGGCCTTGAAACTATGGGTGGTTTGGTTGAAAAAATCATTCCGCGTAATACAACGATTCCGGTAGCACGCGCACAAGAATTTACAACGTTTAAAGACGGTCAAACAGCCATGTCATTACATGTGCTGCAAGGTGAGCGTGAGCTTGTTGATGATTGTCGATCGCTTGCTAAGTTTAGCTTAAAAGGTATTCCACCAATGGCGGCAGGCGCTGCGCATATTCGTGTAACCTTTAAAGTTGATGCTGATGGCCTATTAAGTGTTTCAGCTATGGAAAAATCAACAGGTGTACAAGCTGAGATTCAAGTTAAGCCTTCGTTTGGTTTATCTGATGACCAAGTAGCTAACATGCTAAAAGAATCAATGAGCAACGCTAAAGGCGACATGCAAGCGCGTATGCTTAAAGAGCAACAAGTAGAAGCGTTGCGCGTAATAGAAGCGCTTAACGCATCACTTGAAGCCGATGGTGCATTACTTGACGATATGCAACTAGCTAACTTACGCGCTGAAATTGCAGAACTGGTAAAAGTGCGCGAAAATGCACAAGAGCCTGGCGAAATTAAAGCAGCTATCGAAAAAGTCGATAATGCGAGTAGCGACTTTGCATCGCGTAGAATGGATGCATCAATTAAAAAGGCCCTTACAGGGCAGTCAGTAGACAACATTTAAGAGAGATTAGAATGCCACAAATTGTTTTTCTTCCACATCCTGAATTATGTCCTGACGGCGCTGCAATTGAAGCTCCTACAGGTCAAACGGTACTCGACGCTGCGCTTAAAAATGGTATTAGCATTGCGCATGCTTGTGAAAAGTCTTGTGCATGTACTACGTGTCACTTAGTGATTCGTGAAGGATTTGACTCACTTGAAGAAAGTGATGAGCTAGAAGACGACATGCTAGATAAAGCATGGGGCTTAGAGCCTGAGTCACGCCTTGGTTGCCAAGCAATTATAAGAGATGAAGACCTAGTGGTTGAAATACCTAAGTACAATCTCAATATCGTTAATGAAGAGCACTAGTTTTTAACGATATATATTAAAAGCCGCTGTTTGATACAGCGGCTTTTTTGTTTCAAGAAAGCATTTATAAATACGTAGCAGCGACTTTATGTCGCGTTTTTAAATCTCAAACGTTTTAAGTTAAATTTTTCTAATCTCAAACTTGAACATCAAAATGATCACGTATTTTTTCAGATTATATAAACGCGGGGTAAACCCGCTGCTACGAGTTCAACCCAATCCCTAAAATCTATTTTGGAGGTTTATTTTGAGTAATCTTATTTTCTCAGACTCATTTATTAACGGCGAATTTTATAAAACCGATACGCGCTTTAGCGTTAACGATCCCGCTACCGAAAAAAGTATTGTTGAAGTAAGCGATATTGACGAGCAGGGTGTAAATAGCGCAATAACCGCAGCTCAAGGGGCTTTTGTTAAGTTAAAAACGACGAATGCCACTGAGCGAAGCGAAACCTTGATGCGCTGGTATGAGCTAGTTATAAAACACAAACAAACACTTGCAGAGCTTATGACCAAAGAGCAAGGCAAGCCGCTCAAAGAATCCCTTGGCGAAATTAACTACGGTGCAGGTTTTATCAAATGGTTTGCAGAAGAAGCCAAACGTAGTTACGGAGATGTAATTCCGCCAACAGATGACTCGCATCGTTTAACTAGCTTTAAGCAGCCTGTCGGTGTTGTAGCTGGGATTACACCGTGGAACTTTCCTATTGCTATGGTTACTCGTAAAGTAGCTCCAGCTTACGCTGCGGGCTGTAGCTTTATACTTAAACCTTCTGAACATACGCCACTATGCGCTATCGCACTTGCTTATCTGGCCGATCAAGCTGGTTTTGTTAAAGGTGCATTTAATGTACTGGTTTCACAAGATGCCAAAACAGTAGGTAAAATGCTGACTGACTCAGAAATCGTGCGTAAGTTTACATTTACCGGCTCTACCGGTGTAGGTAAGCAGTTGCTGTCGCAATGTGCAGACACAATTAAACGCACCTCGATGGAGCTTGGCGGCAATGCGCCTTTTATCATTTTTGATAATGCAGATTTAGATGAAGCTGTAGAAGGGCTAATGGCGGCTAAATTTAGAAATAGTGGGCAGGCATGTGTTGCTGCAAACCGTATCTTTATACAGCGTAATATTCTCGACAAAGTACTGTCAAAAATCACGCCTAAGGTTGCAGCGTTAAAAGTGGCAAATGGTTTTGAAGACGATGTTGATATTGGCCCACTCATTTACCCTAAAGCCAAAGAGAAAGTACAACAGTTAGTACAAGACGCACTCGATAAAGGTGCTACGTTGATTGGCGATAATAGTGACTTAGGTGGCAGCTTTCAAAACCCATTAATAGTAAACAACGTAACGACAGAGATGGATATTTACCACGAAGAAGTATTTGGTCCAGTATTAACGGTTATTCCTTTTGATGAAGAAAGTGAAGTGCTTGCACTTGCTAACGATGTACCATTTGGTCTAGCAGCCTACTTTTACAGCCAAAATATTAAGCAAATTTACCGAATTAGTGAAGGGCTTGAATTTGGTATGGTAGGTGTAAATGAAGGTGTTATATCAAACCCAGTAGCGCCTTTCGGTGGCGTTAAACAATCTGGTTTGGGCCGAGAAGGTGGGCATCAAGGGCTGGATGAGTACCTAGAAGAAAAATACGTGTGTATTAAAATATAACGCCCGTTAAGTATACGAGCGCGAATTTACTTCGCGCTTTTTTATGACGTTAATATGGCAGATATATGAACTTTATCTTTTACTGTTGCTACACAGAGCACTAAATGCTACCTTTGGAGCCATATTTTTTGTTAATAAAACAACATAAAAAAACAAATAAAAAGTAAAAGGATTTCTATAAGTAGAAATAACCCCGTGTGTAAATGCCACCGTAAGGTGGCATTTTTTTGTTTGGATAGGTATAGGCTGTAATAAGCGTATTTTGAATAAAGGCATGGCTTTATAGGTGCTAACTTATAGGTGTGTAACCGGGTAAGTTATCAAAATCTACCTCATCTAGCTGCTCTGGGTTAGCATATTCATTGATATAATTTTTATAGACTTGCGACTCAATAAAAATAGCAAAAATGTCAGCATCAAGATGGTTTTTAGCAACCATTGAGCCTAAAATAAATAAACACTCACTGACCGGTTTTGCTTTTTTGTAGGGCCTGTCTACCGCAGATAGCGCTTCAAAAATATCCGTAATAGCCATTAACCTTGCAGGCACCGACATTTGCTCTTTGGTTAAACCTCTTGGATAACCAGTACCGTCAAGTTTTTCATGATGACCTAAAGCATATTCAGTCACATTGCTTAAGTGTTTAGGGAACGGCAGGGCATCTAAAATATTTTTAGTTACATCCATATGACGTTTCATTACTTCACGTTCGGCTTCGGTTAGCGTGCCTCTTCGTATTGTTAAGTTTTCAACTTCATCAGCTGAGAGCAATGGTGTATTAATATCATTTATAACGAGTTGGTATTTGTTTGCAATGCGTTCAATGTGCTCAAGTTCTGCATCACCTAAAAACTCGCCCCCTACATTCACACGCTGTAATAATGCACGGTCTAATGCCAACTGTTTAAGCTCGGTATCAAGTAGGCGTTCAAATTGTTGAACTTCGATAGGTTTTTGCAGCTTCATCGCACAGATGATTTTTTGCTGATACGCTATTTTTAAATCTCGGCTAATTATTTCAAATTTAGCATCTACATATTTTATTCGATCAAAAATAGTTTCTAGTTTTGTCGACTTTTCCATAATGTGATCGGGAGTCGCTATTTTCCCACAGTCATGTAACCAGCCTGCTATATCAAGCTCATGTCGGTCAGCTTCACTCATAGAAAATGAAGCCAAAGGGCCTTTATTTATATCATGCACGGCATCTGCTAGCATTAACGTGAGTGCTGGCACTCGTTTACAATGGCCACCGGTATGAGGAGACTTTTCATCTATTGCCATCGCAATTGTTTCAGCAAAGGTCGAAAAAAGATCTTCCATTCCCTTAATTAGTGTCGAGTTAGTTAGTGAAATAGCGCCTAAAGAGGCAAAAGATCGAATTAGAGTGACAAGCTCTTCACTAAAAGGGATATTTTTATTTTGCGCATCTTTTACATTTATAAGCTGGATTACACCAATAATGTCATCTTCATGATCTTTTAAAGGAATTGTTAGCATGGACTCAGAGCGGTAACCCGTGCGGGCATCCATTTTGCGAGCTGCGCTCATATCAAAGGGCAGGGCATCATACACGTCAGGAATGTTAATCACTTCGCCGGAATTTGCAGAGTGGGCAACAATAGCTGTTTCGTTTGGTTTGCCATCAATAAAAAGATCTATATTAGGAAAATCTACAGGGCTCCCTAAAGTGCCACCTACACCTAAATAAAGATTTAATGACTTATTTATTACCGTTTCAAACTTGAGTTGTTTGTTTGGGGTAATAGAGTAAATGCTGCCAGCATCAGAATTTGCTATCGACATCACAACTTGCAGTATTTCATCAAGTAACTTAGACGAGTTTTTTTCTGTTGTTAGCCTAATACTAATATCGATAAAATGCTGAAGGTTTGTTTTGTCTTTAATGTGCTGTCGCATATGTTTACTACTTTTTAGTATGTTTGAAGGCACCATTCCAATCCTTAGCTAGTGTTTGCAAATCAGTGCCCTTAATACGTTCGATAAAAATGGTATAAACGTCAGAGCTAAATACGGTCGTGCTGTGTAGTTCTTTAAATAAGCTAAGCGCTTGTGGCCAGTTTTTATTATAAAAAAGCGTCATGGCCTGCTGTGATTTTTTAACTTCATTTAACTGTTCTTCATCGAGCTTATCTGTAAAATTTATAGGCTCAAACAACTGTATAGCCGTTGTTTTTCCGACAACTTGTACTTTATCTATTAAACGAAATGAAATATGAGGGCATTCCTTCATCGTTTCTTCTGTAACAAGAATAGCTACGCCATAAAATTTGGTCAAGCTTTCTACTCTAGCACCTAAATTAACAGTATCACCAAGAACTGTATAGGCTTTACGGTAAACCGAACCCATATCACCTACATTCATGTCGCCAGTACTTAAACCGATACCTATTTTTATTGCAGGCTGGTTGTTTTCTGCAAATAACTGATTTATTTTCGTTAACCCGTGGATCATAGACATTGCGGCTTCAACACCATGGCGAGCGTGATTTTCATCTTTTAGTGGGGCATTCCAAAATGCCATCACCATATCGCCTACGTACTTATCAATAGTTCCGTGATGATCAAATATGATTTTGGTAATAGCCGTAAGATATTCGTTTAAATATTCACTTAACTGATGAGGGGTCATACTTTCTGATAGTGAAGTGAAACTACGAATGTCGGCAAACAACACAGTCATATTTTTTCGCTCACTTTTTTGAGATAAACTTTTACCTTGCAGTATCATTTGGTTTATACGCTCAGGAGGAACATATTGGTCAAACATAGATTTTATTTTTCGGCTGTGTTTCATTTCAGCGATAGAGCCTACAATGATGTAATAACCGGCTAATATAATGATGAGTAAAAGAGGCATTAATAAAGGTAAACTAATTTTTTGTACTGACCATAAATAAACGTTTGAAAATATAACGACACTTGTGACTATAAGAGACAAAATAATAATAAAACGTGCGCTCTTACCGTGGCTAAAAAACGATAATACGCCACCAGTTAATGCAATGATGAGTAAGCTTGCCCCCAGTGACCAATTAGGTTTAGATGGAAGTAGTTCTGGGTGCATTAATCCTTCAAATATGTTGGCATGTACCTCAACACCAGGGTACTGCAAACCAACCGGTGTCGATCTTAAATCAGCGAGCCCAATTGCCGATGTGCCAATAAACGCTACAGTGCCTTCTAATTCCTCTGAGCCAATTCGCTGAGTCAAAATATCGGTAGCCGAATAATAAGGAAAGCTATGCGCACGGCCTTTGTAAGGAATTAATACTTGCCCATACTCATCAGTTTGAATCCACTTATCTTGAAACTTTATACCTTCGAATAAGGTTATACCATCTAACATATTGGAACGGGTTTCTATGTTTTCAGCAAGGGTATACAGCCGAGCAACTTCAAGTGCTAAAGAAGGGTAGAGTGTATCGCCAACTCGATTTACAAGAGCTGCTTTACGTATAAAACCATCTTCATCGCTATGTGCATTGATAAAACCGGTACCCGTTGTCGCATTTTGTAACTGAGGAATATTTACAATAGCACCAGGAAACTGGTTTATTTGTGAATTAGTATGATCTGCATTTGCCCATACAACACTGCTTTTAGCTGGCAAGTTTTGATTTGTGAGTTGTTCATCAATTAATAAAAAACCAAGAACAGTATCATTTTTAGATAATGCGCTTGCTAGCTTTGAGTCTGCATCGACTTGTTTAGTAATTTCAGCAAAGGGGATGGTGTACTTTTTTGATAAATCAGGAATCTCAGACATAATTTTTGTAACAGGGTTTTCTTCCTGTTCAGAAAAAAATATATCGAATGCAATAACAATAACACCTGCATCGGTAAGCTTTGTAACAAGGTCAGCTACTTTTGAGCGACTCCAAGGAAAGCGTCCTTGTTCTTGCATGCTCTTTTCATCGATATCAATTATTACAACGGTTTCATCGATGCGCCTAGGCGTCTCTGAAAGCGTCAGTAATAAACGAGAGTCGTATATTATACCTTCTACGCGGTTCACTAACTTTGCAAGCGACCCTGTTGAAAATAGCTCTATTGATGCAATTAATAATGTAATAACAGCGCCAATGAAAAAGTGCTTTGAAGTAATTGGTTTTAAGGAGCTAATGAGTAGCGCTCCTTGATAGACTAAAAATCAAAAACTCGTCCTTCTCGGCCGCATTCTATTTTTACCTGTTGAGAGTACTGCGTGTGTAAATATTTTTCTATAGCTAATAACTGTTCATCGGTTCTTGATGGATCGTGGCTAATAATAACCACATTTTTAATACTCGCTTTTATAGCAAGCTCAGCCACCTGATCTATGGTGCTATGCCCCCAACCATGTTTAAGAGGCAAGTCTGCATCTATAAATTGAGCATCATGAATTAGTAAATCAGCGCCTTCAATAAAGTTGACCCATTCGCTAATACTTGTGTTTGCTTTTTCTGGCGGATTTAGCTCATTGTCGGTAACGTAAGCCACCTTTTTTTCATCTGCTTTAATACAATAAGCAGTACCACCACCAGGGTGATTTAGTGGAGCAGTCGAAACCAAAAAACCATTAAGTGTAAATTGCTTTTGAGACGATAAATCAGTATTAAGCGTAATGCTGGCAGGTAAATCTTGATAACACACCGGAAAGTACGAACCACTCATTTGCTTTAATATGGCATCTTGGCTTTTTTTATCATCAACGTTACCCACAGTAATAGTTATATCACGGTTGGGTTGGTAAATAGGTTTAAAAAAAGGAAACCCTTGAATATGGTCCCAATGGTTATGCGTTAGCAAAATATTGATAGGACTTTGTGTTTCTAGTAAACGTATACCGAGTTCTACAATACCGGTACCAGAGTCTAAAATGAGATCTTTGCCATTATTTTGTTCGATGTACACACATGAGGTATTTCCTCCAAAAATGTGTGTATTACTTCCTGCTGAAGCCATTGAGCCTCTAACACCAAAAAATTCAACTTTCATAATTTAAGGCTAAGCTCCATCTTCTACAAAATTGAATTTAGAAATACTAACATTGTTAGAGTTAGTGTCATTACAGGTGCTGCTTACAACTACTTGGGTGTCATTTTGTAAGATGATTGAAGTAAATACATGTGTACTGGTACATTGGCTTGCTTCGTAAAATCCGGCACCACTGGATCCAAACGTATTATCTAAAGTACCATCAGTTAAAATGCGCGCTAACATTCCTTTATTGTTAGCCTTGCCTGCTAAAATAAGTTGATCGCTGCTATCTAGCGCTGCACCACTTAGCTCAGTGTTACCGGTTGAGGCCAAAGTATATTCACCGACACCGTTTACGGCAAAGCTAGTATCAAGCGTACCCGTAACAAGCAACCTAATAACATTGGCTTTATTTGGCGAATCAATAAGGTTTGCTATTAAATATAACTTACCCGTTGTGTCAGTTAAAATCTGCACTATTTTATTGTCGGTATCTGTAGTTTCTTCACCTACATATTTAAAGGTTTCAGTACCGTTTGAGCTCAACTTCAATGCGATTAGCTTTGAAGTGCCACTTAATACAGACTTACCACCAATGAAAATATCTGCATTGTCGGTATGTACGCGGTTATAGTACTCAAAAGCTGAGCCTATGATACTTCCGCCAGTGCCAAAGTTAGGCTCTAGAGTACCTTCTGGCGTCAACATTATAACGATTGGGCTAGGAGTGCCACTTGTTACTATTGACCCAACAGTAATAATGTTACCGCTGTTATCAAGTGCAATATCTGTCAGGTTTACCAATTCTGCGCCACTGACAGAAGTTGTATATACACCATCTGTAGCAAATGAAGAGTCTAAATTACCAGACTGATCAACTTTAGCTACAAAGCCCGCTTCACCATTTTCACTATTTTTAGAGCCTGTAATAACTAAATTGCCGTCGCTTTGCTCGGTTAAAGCAACACGCGACTTACTCAAATCTATGGCAATTTCTTTATGGCCACTTTCGCTAAAGCTAGTATCGATATCACCTGCACTCGTAAAGCGTGTTAATACTAACTTAGTAATTGAGTCCGATTTAGCCGTTGATGCAAGAATGTACTTACCGGCATGAGGGTCATTGCTAAGTTGTAAAACGTGCATTGATTGATCGTCAGATTCTGCGCTTATAGTATCAAAAGCAAGATAACCAACGTCTGCAAAGTTGGTAAATAATGTGGCTTGCTCGTCAACTGCAGCAACAAATGGTTTGGTGGTTGAGTCGTCAACAACACCCGATATCCATACAGTATCATTAGCATCTATAGTTGCTGATTTGGCAAATTGTTTTCCATTGATATCTGAAATGATATTAATACCTGATGCACCATAAGTACTATCAAGTGAGCCGTCTGAAGTTAAAATACGGGCAGAAAATAACTTTTCGTTAGCTGAAACACCGGTAGTGCCAGATAAAGTAATTTCATTTTTAATTGGCTCGTATTTTACGCCTGTTACGTTCGCGCCACCATTACCTGCACCACCGTTACCATCAATATCGTAAATAGCAGTACCTGCATCACCAAAACTCGTTATAAGAGTACCCGTTTTATCAATAGCCAAAACCACGGCTTCTTTTTCACCACTGTTACGAGTTATGTAACCACCTGCAAAAGCTGTAAATTCGGTGTTTTTAGCGCCGCCAATTGCAAATAATTCGTCATCTTTATTATTCTCAGACAAGTCGAACGATAATGCTGCGCTACCATTAAAACTTCCGTTGTTTTCACCATCAGAAATTAAATAACGAATAAGTACGTCTTTATCGCCAGTTGCACTTGTTACACTGCCGGCAACCATAAGATCAGAGCTATTAAAGTTTTTAATAGCAAACGCTTCGTCATCTCTATTAGCACCGCTCACATCGACTATTTTAGGGCTTCCGGCTTCATAAGCGAGTGTAGATATATCGTATTTTATCCATAAGCTATCGTCGTCGTTACCATTAAATGACTTACCAACAGCTTGAATTTTATTGTCGCTAAACTCAAGGTCATTAATAACGAGAGTGCTTGCTAATGCGGTACAGTGAATACCTGAATTATTATCTCCAGAGTTATTACTTAATACGCCAGCGGTATTCATTTTCAACAAACATGCTTCGGTATTTGTGCCATCAAAACTAGTGTAAGCAACAAAGAGGCTTGTACCATCAGAGATAATAGCAGTTGCTTCTTCATCATTTTCTAAATCTAATACCTTAACGCCATCACTGTTAAATGCTGTATTTATCACACCACTCGTTGTATAGGATGCAATAACAATATCTTTGTCGCTGTTATTACTAAAACCTACAAAGTAAAGGTTATTATTTAGCTCAATACTGTCATTAAATTCACCACTTGAAAAAACACCCGAAAGCTCAAGTTCACCTGTTATAGGGCGACCAAATGTTTCATCTTCAACAGGAACTAGAGGCTCCGCATCATCAGTGACATCAATTATTATATCAATAGTAGTTGTTTCGTTAGGCGTACCATCGTCAGTAATAGCTAGGCTCAATATGTACTGAGGAGTTGTTTCAAAATCAAACGGGCTTTCACCTTTTACAGTTAATAAGCCAGAATCATTATTTATTTCGAATATGGGGGCACCACTGAGCAGGGTGTAACTTAAATTTTGGTTCTCAATGTCTGAGGCACTAACAGTCCCAATAGTGTCACCATCGGTTGCGTTTTCGCTAATATTAAAACCTTGGTTTGACGCAACTGGAGCATCGTTAATAGGAGTAATCGTAATTGATAAACTACCAGTATCTGTAGCGTTATTCCCATCATTTACAGTATAACTGACAACAACAATACCGTTGGTATTTGCAGCCGGTGTGTACTGTAGTTTGTTATCGACAACNCCGCTATCGACTGACGCTGCTGTTATGCTTAGGCTATCACTATCCGCGTCTGTATCATTAACCAGCACATCAATGAGTAGCGGCGCAGCATCTTCATCCATAGTCGCCGTGTCGGTATTTGCAATGGGTTCATCGTTTACGAGAGTAATAGTAATAGATAGTGTTGCTGTACTGGCACCACCGTTGCTATCAATTGCCGTATAAACAACAGTTGCGAGTCCATTTGCATTGGGTGCAGGGGTGTATTGAATTTGATTGCCAACTACTGAGACCGAGCCAATGTCAGCTGAGGTTGC
>NZ_AUTI01000278.1:0-14235 GCF_000497995.1 Pseudoalteromonas sp. TB25 | reverse complement strand
TGGCTAGTAATACAGTTTATTTTCTATAAGCTAGGCTCTATTAGATTAATTTATAGAGCCGTTTATGGACACTTCACATTGGCAAAAAGCACGTCAGAGTCGCGATCCTCGTTTTGACGGGCTTTTTTACGTAGCGGTAAAAAGTACCGGTATTTATTGCAGACCAATTTGCCCTGCACCAACGGCTCACGAAAAAAACGTTGCTTATTATCAGTTTGCCCATAACGCGGCGCAAGATGGTTTTAGGCCCTGTATTCGTTGCAGGCCCGATAGTGCCCCTGGCAGCGCAGCATGGCAGGGTACAAAAACGACTGCACTTAGAGCAAAACAGTTAATAGATCAAAATGATGAACACGACTGCGAAAAATTAGCAGCTCGTTTAGGTATAAGTAGTCGTTATTTAAGGCAGTTGTTTAAGCAGTATTTTGGCGTGTCGATTACGCAATATCGATTATTTAACCAATGTCACTTTGCTAAAAAACTGATTCAAGAAACACATTTACCCCTTACCGAAATAGCGTTTGCCGCAGGCTTTAAAAGCATTAGGCGTTTTAATGATGCATTTTTACAGCAGTTAAATATAGCTCCCTCGAATCTGCGCAGTGGCGATAAAAAACCAACGTCAACACTCATTTTAACCCTGCCATTTAGGCCGCCTTATAATTGGCCTGCTTTGCAGGGCTTTTTACAAAGGCGCTTGATAAAACCAATGGAGTGGGTAACACAAACGAGCTACGGGCGTACTTTTGCAAGTGATAAATATAAAGGAAGCTTTACCGCTGAATTTATAGCTAATAAAAACCACTTTAGTGTATCTATCAATATAGACAATACGGCGTACTTACAACCTGTTATAAATAATATACGCCGTGTGCTTGATTTAGATGCCGATATTAATTTAATTGAAACGCATTTAAGCGCCAATATAAACAATGCGTTTACAGTGTGCGAAGGGCTCAGACTTCCGGGGATTTGGTCAAGTTTTGAAGCCGGTATAAGAGCTGTACTTGGGCAACAAGTGAGTGTTACTGCGGCACATAATTTAGTAACAAAGTTAGTTGATGAATTAGGCGAAAAAGAGGGCGATGCCGTTTATTTTCCTACGGCTAAAATTGTTACTAATAGTGATTTTGCATTTTTTAAAATGCCACAAGCACGCAAAAATGCACTGCATAATTTAGCCCATTTTTGTGCACTAAATCCTGAAAATGACGATTTAGACGAATGGCTTAGCTTAAAAGGAATTGGCCCTTGGACAGTAAATTATGCAAAGCTGCGAGGACAAAGCCAACCCGATATATTACTTGACGGTGATTTAGGTGTTAAAAAAGCACAAGCAGCGGCAAACCCGTTTGAGCCTGCTAATTGCGCTCCTTTTCGCTCTTACTTAACGTTTCAACTTTGGCAGCAATTATAATGATTATTCAAACATCAATTTCGAGCCCTATAGACGACATAATTATTCAAGCGACCGAGAAAGGCGTGAGTTACGTTGGTTTTTATCCACCAGTTGAATACTCTTATACGCCATTTGAGCAAGTTACTAACAAGGCGGTGCTTATTTGCGCTGCGCAGTTAAATGAGTACTTTGCAAAAAAACGCACTACGTTTGATGTACCACTTGATACAACCGGTACGGTATTTCAGCAAAGTGTATGGCAAGCACTATTAACGGTGCCTTTTGGACAATCGCAAACATACGGCTATATTGCTAACCAACTCAATAACCCAAAAGCAGTGAGGGCAGTAGGTGCTGCTAATGGTAAAAATCCGATTAGTATTATTGTACCGTGCCACCGCATTATTGGCGCAAATGCAAAGTTAACGGGCTATGCTGGTGGGCTTGAAAGGAAACTGTGGTTGCTGAAACACGAAGGATTAATGTAAATTAATTGATAAAATATAGTCAGTCTGCTTAACTCAACCTATAATTTAAATAATCAACTAATAAAAATTATTATGCGTATTAATAGCTTAGTTTACTTTTTTATTGCCAGTTTAATGTTTACCGCTACTGCGTTTAGCAAACCGCAGAGTCTCGTGTTTTGTTACGAAGACAAAAACATAGCACCCATGTTTTTAGGTGATGGCCAAAATATACCAACAGATAAACCTGGTGCATCAATCGAAATACTTCAACAACTTGATTTAGCATTGCCCAATGTAGCAATATCATTTGTTAGAAAGCCATGGCGTAGATGCTTAAACGATTTAGAATTTAATCGAGTTAATGCTGTTATTGCAAGCTACCGCAAAGGGCGAGAAAACGTTGCTGTTTACCCTGTTGATGAGCAAGGTAAGTTACAAGATAACTACGCAGTAAGTGAATTTGGCAGCTGCCTTATAGGGCGTTATAAATTTCATAAGGAATGGGAGACTCGTGAAGTATTTCAAAATAAAGCATTTACGATAGCTATTCCTAATGGTTATGGGCTAAATAGCGCGTTAAAAGAAGAACCATTTTTTATTCATAATACGTTTTCTAAAAGCAAAGCTTTTGAGTTGCTAGATAAGGGAGTAGTGCAGGCGAGCGTTGATCTATGCCAAGTAGATGGCTTAAAAGTGTCGAGTTATCCGTATGAGGGTAATAATGTTAAACCTATTTATCCCCCTTACGAAACCAGCCATGGTTATCTTGTTTTTTCAAAAAAATTCTACGAAGAAAATAACACCCTAAGTTGGGAAATGTGGCAGTGGTTATCAAAATTTGAAAGTGCACCTGTGTATATTAAATACTTACAAACACTTAAATAAACAGGCCCTGACAAAATAAAATTCGCGTTTGTAAATTGGTATTAATTTAATATTAAGGTAGCATAAGCGCACTTTTTATAAAATGGCACCGCAATGGCTCAATTATACTTTTACTACTCTGCAATGAATGCAGGTAAATCAACCACGTTATTACAATCTGCATTTAATTATAAAGAACGTGGCATGGAACCTGTGATCCTGACTGCTGCCATTGATGATAGACAAGGCGTGGGTAAAGTATCGTCTCGTATTGGTTTGCAAGCTGATGCGCATGTATTTGATGCCAGTAAAGATGTTTTTGATCTTATTCAATCACTCAATAATGATAAAAAGCGCCATTGTGTGTTAGTTGACGAGTGCCAATTTTTATCAAAAGAACAAGTAATGCAATTAACCGATGTGGTTGATGAACTCGGTATACCGGTATTGTGTTATGGCCTGCGTAACGACTTTAGAGGCGAGCTATTTATAGGGTCGCAATATTTGCTTGCGTGGGCTGATAAGTTAGTTGAGCTTAAAACTGTTTGCCACTGTGGACGTAAAGCAAACCATGTACTGCGTACTGATGAAAATGGCGAAGCAATAGCCGNGGTAACCAAGTAGAAATTGGCGGCAATGACCGATATGTTTCGGTATGCCGCAAACATTATAAAGCCGCGTTAAATATGGGCCGACAAAGCATTTAAAAATGTATCAATATCTTCGCGGGTTATATCTAAATGCGTTACTAGCCTAAGCTGCTTGCTTGGGCTAAATAGTATACCTTGTTGTTTAAGCGCTTCAGCAATGTCTTCAATGTTTATACTGCTAGTGTATGTTGCGTAAACCATATTAGTGGTGTTAGTCATATCGACAGTAAAGTCATTGATTTCACTTAATTGTTGAGCCAAATAACGTGCATTTTCATGATCGTCTCTTAAGCGCTCTACATTGTGCTCAAGTGCAAATTGTCCAGCGGCTGCAAGCATTCCGGCTTGGCGCATACCACCGCCAAGTACTTTTCTCCATCGTCTTGCTTTATTTATAAGTACTGGTGAGCCTAATAATAAAGAGCCTACGGGCGCACCTAAACCTTTAGATAAACATATAGAAACTGAGTCAAAGTGTTTTGTAATTTCAGTGATATCAACTTTTAGCTCAACAGCCGCATTAAAAGCACGTGCGCCGTCTAAGTGCAGCGCTAAACTATGCGTATTAACAAAGTCACGTGCTTGGGCTAAGTACTCAAGCGGGAGTACTTTTCCGCCAATGGTATTTTCTAAGCTGAGCAATCGAGTTTTTGCAAAATGGCAATCGTCTGGTTTTATAGCCGCCGCTATTTTACTAAAAGGGATGCTGCCATCAGCTTCGTTTTCAATAGGCTGTGGTTGCACAGACCCTAAAACAGCTGCGCCGCCACCCTCAAACTTATAATTGTGAGCATTTTGGCCACATATGTATTCGTCACCTCGCTCACAGTGCGCCATTAACGCAAGTAAGTTGGCTTGTGTGCCTGAGCTACAATAAAGAGCGGCTTCAAAGTTAAAACGCTTACAGGCATAGGCTTCTAGTTGGTTAACGCTTTCATCATCACCATATACATCGTCACCAACCGGTGCGTTGTACATAATATCGCGCATTTCTTTTGTTGGTTTTGTAACTGTATCAGAGCGAAAATCTATCATGATTGCCTTATCCCTTTTATTATTTTTAATAAAATTGGTATTAATCAAGCTCGCTACAAATTTGCTCACGAGTGTCTTTATCAAAGTAGGTCCATGCAATAAAGCGGCTAATTTTTTGACCCTGTGCCATATCAACTATTTTATACTCGGCTATTGGGTGAGCTTTTAACACTTCTTCAAGCGCTGCAATATTATCTTTTTTAGAGACTAACGATGTAAACCACAGTACTTGCTCTGCAAAGTCTTCGCTTTCTTTAATCATATTAGAGATAAACTGTACTTCACCGCCTTCACACCACAATTCATTATTATGACCACCAAAATTAAGCGTGCTACTGGGTGTTTTTCCTAGGTTTTTCCACTTGCGTTCACTGCCTTTATTTGCCTCTTCTTCACTTGCATGAAACGGAGGGTTACAGAGCGTTAAATGGTATAGATCTTTTTGATTTATAACGCCTTTAAAAATATGTGATGCGTTTTGTTGATGTTTTAGACTGATTTTTAAACCATTAAACTGAGCAATTTGCTTTGCTATTTTTACTGAGGCTGTATCAATATCAGTCCCGGTAAAATGCCACTTATATTCACTTGTACCAGTAAGCGGATAAACTAAATTAGCACCAGTACCAATATCAAGTACTTTAATTTGCTTACCTAAAGGTATTTGTTGTTGGTTATCATCACTTAATAGGTCGGCCAAGTAGTGAATGTAGTCAACACGCCCAGGTATAGGCGGGCATAAGTTGTGCTCGGGAATATCCCAAAAATCAATATTATAATGTGCTTTTAAAAGAGCTTGGTTAAGCGTTTTAACGGCTTTGTTATCACTAAAATCAATACTTTTAGTCCCTGCAGGTGTGGTTATAACAAAGGGCAGTAGAGCAGGGTGCTCTGTTGTTAATAAATCGAAGTCGTACCCATTTTTATGTAGGTTACGAGGGTGTAATTTTGAACGTGCTTTATTTTTTTTCATGGCTTCATTTTAACAACAGATATGATGTGGTGATTGTAACAAATGCTGATGAGTAAAGTGCAGACATTTCCTTTGGTATATTTAATATTACTGGTAGGATGAGTTGCAAATAATAAAAAGGAATAACTGTGGCAATTTCTCAGCAATCAATAATAGTTGATTTAGACTCTCAGCAAACTCTTCATTTACGCCGTATTAGCGATGAAGATCAGCAAGGGCCCATCGTATTTTTTATGCATGGAGCAATAGAAAACGGTAAGATTTTTTACACGCACTCCAATAAAGGACTTGCCCCTTTTTTAGCTGAGCATGGGTATAGATGTTATGTGGCTGATTTACGTGGCCGAGGTGATAGCAAGCCAATCATTTCGAGCGAGTCCGAATATGGACAAACTGAGTCTATCCTAGAAGACATCCCTGCCTTTATTAAGCAAATAGAGTTGATTGAAGGCAAAAAGCCAGACTACTGGGTTGCTCACTCTTGGGGCGGGGTATTGATGAACAGCGCGTTTGCACGTTTTCCAGAATATATTAACGATGTTAAAGCATGTGTGTATTTTGGCTCTAAGCGTTCTTTATTTAATAGCCACCCTAAAAAATTATTACAAGCCAATTTAATTTGGTATTTTATGGCACCTTTACTTGCTAAAAAACATGGCTATTTAAATGCTAAAGGTTATAAGTGGGGCAGCGATAACGAAACTCAAAAGTCGCATTATCAAAGTATGCAATGGGCTAAAAAGAAGCCATGGATAGATTCTGATGATAATTTTGATTATGCAAAAACGCTAAACAACCTGCATTTACCGCCAACGCTTCATATTGCTGCGGTAAAAGATAAAGCATTAGCGCAACCAATCGATATTCAAAAATTTATGGACGAATCGGGGCAAGGCATTCAACAAATGCAAATTTACGGTCGTAAACACGGCCATAATTTTGATTACGATCATATTAATATGCTTACCCACCCAAGTGCGCGTGATGATCAATTTAAAGATTTACTTAATTGGTTTAAAGCACATCCGATTAATTAATTCTCATCAAGTAACTTTAGAAGAGGTGTTTTGTAACGCTCCCACTTAGCGATTGCGGCATTATTAATAGGTTGGCGAATAGCATGTTTACTCAAGGTCGTTACCGGTGTTTTTTGTTTATAAAACGCTAAGCAGCGCTCTTCAAAACTACAGTTTAAAAAGCCAAGTAACTGCGTTAGCTGCTCTTTTGGGTTACTCACTAAATCTTCGTAACTGACATCATAAATTGGCATCTCTTTAAAAGAGTGCCAATGGCTCATCAGTTTTTCATACAACTTATGATAAAGCTTAAACTCAGGTAGTGAGCAAAAGTAAGGCTCGTTTTCAGCAAAGTAATTAGTGAAGATAGAAAATGCGGTGGCATTAAAATCACGACTTAAATTTATAAATTTAGCATTTGGAAATAGAATATATATAAGTCCGAGCGACTGATAATTACTCGGCAGTTTATTTATTATAAAAGGTCTGATGGGCGATGCTGTTTTTAATGTTGTGATATACAGCTCGCGGGCTTTTTTGATTAAATCCGGCGTTAAATGTGCTAAACATTGCGGGTAAGTCACTCCCGTTTTTTGTTCGATAAAAGCAACTGCGTTATTACTAATACTCGTACTTTCTCCTAGGCTTGAAAACTGACTATGGCTTGCCAACATTTGCTCCACAAGGGTAGAACCACTACGAGGCATGCCAATAATAAATACAGGCGTGATATTACCCGTAAACTTTTTATCGGCAGAGGCTATAAACTCCTCGGTGTTGTATTTTATTATTTCATCGTAAAAAGGGGTTAAATCTTTAGTGTTAAATTCACTTAATTTTTTTTGTAATTTATTCGCCAATATAAAATAATTAAATGCTTGCTCGGTATCCTCAAGTGCATCGTAACTATTTGCTAATGCGTAGTAACACACCATTTTTAAACGTAAATTACTCGTTTGAGTTAATAAGTGGTGCAAATTACTTACATAATTATGCTCATTATCAAAGCGACCTAATTGTACAAGTTCAAATAAAATATAGGCTGTTACAGGATATACACCAATGCTGAGTGCATGAGCAAAAGTTGTATGAGCTTTATCTAACTCGCCATGTGTTAAATAGTGCTGTGCTAAGTAATAATGAGGTTCTGGATTATGACTTGCTAATTTTTTTGCGTATTCAAGTACGGTTAACGCATCGTTTGGCGAATGAACACCGTTAAATGCATCAGCAAGAGCATGTAATGGTTCAAGCATATGAGGCAAGCGCTCACAGGCTTTTTGGAGTAGGTATACAGCAGCGTCGTAACGTTCTAGTCGTAAGGCAATTCTGCCTAAGCCAAATAAAGCCTCACCATTTTCAGGGTTACTATTTAATAGCGTTTTAAAATGAAACTCAGCTTCTTTGAGTTTATTTTGTTGCAGTAGTTGGTTGGCTTTTTCAAGTAGCATAGTTATACCAATTTTATTAAAAAAATAATCATTCTATCGCATTAAATAGCGTACTCACTGCGTTAAAAATTATTCATATAGAGCAACTATATATCATAGTTTTCGCCTTGTTATTACGCTATTTTCTGAGCGCTATAATAGAACACTTATTCAATGCAATTGGTATTGTTCATTATTATTTTTATTAACTATAAAATTAAAAAGGCGAAATGTCTTTAACATTTCGCCTTTGGTTCTTCATGAAAATAGTTTAAAAAGTATATGTTGCTTTAGCGTAGTAAAAGCCACCGTTAATACCAAACGGAGATGTTTCGTAGAACTGACCACCCCAGTTGTTATTAGGGATGCCCGTTGCATCTGCAAAATCAAGTTTTTCAGCATCTTGGTCGAATAAGTTTTGAGCACCTACAGAGAAGCTAACTGATTCATTTAAGAAGTAAGTTACTTCAGCATCAATAGTGACTGCAGCATCTGCTGTTTTAGCTGTTGCATCATAATCAACGTGAACACCTTGGTATTCGCCGTAGTAGTTTGCACGAGCAAATGCAGAAACTGATTCCCATTGTTGAGACAATGTGAACGTTGCACGATGATTAGGTAAATCTTCTTCTAAACGCTTAACTTTAAACGCACCTGTAATTTCACTAAATTTAGTTACTTCAGTATCATTCCAGTTATATGCAAGGCTAAATGTAGAGCTACCGCCCATTAATTCAGCTGTATAGTTTGCAACTAAATCGATACCTTGTGTTGTTGTGTCAAAGTCGTTTGTGAAAAAGCTTACTTGAGCAAGGCCTTGTACATTAGGTACTCCAGCTGCTGCAAGGGTATCTTTGTCTGCTTGGCTTAAGTTGATTTTATCTGATTGGCTAATACGGTCATCTACTTGAATGTTGTAGTAATCAAGCGTTAAAAATAACTCGCCGATAGTGTATACAGCACCAAGCGTATAACTTTGCGATTCTTCCGGCTCAAGCTCTGTACCACCTAATTGCACTGCAATTGGGTTTGTTGGTGGAAGAAGCGCTGAATCTTGTAATACACCGCCATCTAAACTTGTTTGTACATTACTTACGTTAGCTTGACCAACCGTTGGTGCACGGAAACCACTGCTTACAGAACCACGAATATTTAAATCTTCAGTTAAATGGTATTGAGCCATTACTTTGTAGTTAGTGGTAGTGCCAAAGCTGTCGTAGTCTTCAAATCGAAGTGCTACGCCCATTAAAAAGTCTTCAGTAAACGGTGCTTCAACATCAACATATGCTGCATAGTTACGGCGAGAAAATTCACCCGCTTGTGATGGTTTAAAACCAGGAAAGCCGTTAGAGCCAATACCAAAGCCTTGTTCTGTTAAAGGGCCTGCTGTGTAAGATGCTTCATCACCAGAGACGATAGTAAATGTTTCTTCATGCCACTCAAAACCACCGGCAATGTTTACATCATAAGCTAAACCAAAGTCGATACCTTTTGATAAATCAAAGTTAAAGTTTTTCTCTAGCTGTTCGTATTTACCCGGGCTGAAGTCTCGTGGTGTATCTGCACCTAAAGAGGCATTAACCGTGTCGTAAATAAAGTAACGTGATTCATTTAAGCCAACAGTACCGCTTAAGTCATAGTAAGTATCTTTTAAGAAGCCACCAGTGAATCGACCTTTAGTACCAATAGTTAAAGAAGTATCAGTAATGTTGCCGCCAAAGTTAGGTGTAAAACCACCTGGAAGCATCTCATTAAAGGCAAAACAATCTGGGTTGTTTGCTACACCATTTATGTAAGCCGGATCATCTAGTACATTGCCGTCTGTTATTGTGATAGTTGGACAGTTAGCGCTCATATCAGGTGTTGTGTCGGCAACAAGTAATGTTTCGCCACCATCATTTGAGTAAACACCAGAACGAGTTTGCGGGTTACGGTAATAAAAACCGCCACGTACATCACGTTCAGAGTAGTTACCAAACATGTAAAATTCAGAGTCGTTTGTTAGCTCTAAACCCACATTACCAAAAATAGTAATATCGTCATCTACTTCTGGAGCACCCCATACTTGTGCAAGAGAAGATACATCAGGCACACCTGCAGCTGAAAGTGCTGCGGCATCGGCACGTTGAACTGAACGGCTTGTTGCATCAGCTGTTTTATATTGAAAACTTAAATTAGCAAAACCATTGTCGGTAAACGGTAAACCTACGTTACCCGACACTTGTGTTGTATCGCCATCACCTTCATAAAATTGACCATGGCGGATTTCTAATTTACCACCTTCTGAAGCGTCTTTTAGTTGGAAATTCATTACACCGGCGATTGCATCAGAACCATACTGCGCAGCCGCGCCATCGCGAAGTACTTCTACTTGTTTAATCGCAATGCTTGGAATAACTGAAATATCTGCGCCTTGCGCGCCATCGTTGATACCACCGCCTAAAAATGCGATTACAGAAGCACGGTGACGACGTTTGCCGTTTAAAAGAACCAATGTGCTGTCTGACGGTAAACCACGTAAGTTAGCTGGGCGAACAAGAGAAGCCGCATCACTGATAGGGTTTTGGTGTACGTTAAACGATGGTACTGCACCTTTTAAAAGCTCAAGCATGTCAGTGTTACCTGACTTTTCAAGCTCTTCGCCGCCAATAATGTCGATTGGAACCGGTGAGTCACCTATTGAACGAGGAGCTGAACGCGTACCTACTACGGCAATTTTCTCAACGTTTTTATTTACTTTAGTTTGTTCCTGCTCGTCTGCCGCAATAGCAGATCCAGAAATAAATAACCCTGCAGTGGTTGTAGCTAAAGCAAATTTGATTGCTTGGTTTAGCGCATTACTTTTTAATTTCATTCTAATTTTCCCCAGTTAGAATAATTCTTATTTTTGATGTAAATTTCACATCATTTGTTTTTAACTTAATTTTTTGTTTCACATAAGTTTGAGGTTTTAGCTCAAAAGCCTAATCAATTAAGCTTACTTTTTGTGAAGTCCTATCTACAGACTATAGATAAAAAACAGGAAGGGCAATTACTAATTAACCGTTTGATAACAAAAAGATTCAATTTAAGAAAAAATGCAACAGTGGTGCAAAGTAAAACTAAAATGAACTAAATAAGTGCAAATAAGGCTATTGAGGGGAATATTAATGCGCTAACTGCATTTAAATGTTATTTATTTGTTTCTTTTTTTGTGGGGTTTTCAATGTTTTGTGCGTACCGCCAAGCTGCTAATTTTTCTTTGTATTCATCCCATACGCAGGGACAGCAACTGCCACCACCGCAACATTCATCAGATTTTGGTTTTTCAGGTTTTTGCGGTAATTGATTTGTTATATTCTGCATTGTTGTATGTATTTAATACTAATTTGGTGCAAAGGGTAAGTTAAAGGGTGTTGTAAGTAAATTATTCTTTGTGAACCTGTGCTGCTGTGTGAAAATAAAAGTTATGCGATTATATAAAGTTATTCACCGTGCACCTTGGCGGGTAGTTAAAATTAGTAAAAAACGCCAACAGCTGCGTTTTCGCCGTGCTATGGTGGCGCTTAAAATCGCACTCGCCCAAGAAAAACAAGAAACTAAAGAAATGCTCTCTATTTATAGGCGTTACACTCAAGGCCACACAAGTAAAGAAGAGTTAAAACGCGCAAATGAGCAATTTGTTGATATTTTAAAAGGGTTAGGGCTCGGTGTATTTGCTGTATTACCTTTTGCTCCGCTTACAATTCCTTTAGTTGTTAAATTAGGGAGTTTGGTGGGAGTTGATGTACTGCCAAGTTCGTTTAATATGAACAAATCTATTAGAGAACTAGATGCTAAAATAGATCAAGAAAATCAAAAGCAAGAATCTAAAAATAGCTTAAAAAAGTAGCTAAAATCCCTTCAAATTAGCGATACCTTTTAGGTGCGCTTATTGATATGCTCTTAAGTACCATTTTTATATTATATGAGCTTTTTAATGAGTGCATTACTACGTCATACATCTTCTGGTATTCCTTTATCTTTTATTCTTAAAAACGAATTATCTGACTGGCAAGCACAGCAGCCTGCATTTATACAAAATTGGTTAACTAATACAGGTTTTGAAAAGCAAGGTGTTGCTTTAATTCCTGATGCTAAAACGGGCGAGTTAAGCCAGGTATTTTGTTTAATGCAAAGCAGCGATGATTTTTGGGCTGCGGGTAATTTAGCAAATACACTTCCTACAGGTACTTATCAAATTCAAGGCGACAGCGCTTTTGTAGAGCAGGTTGCTTTAGGGTTTGTACTTGGTGGTTACGAATTTAGTGAATACAAAGAAAAGCCAACGGCAAAGGCGCAATTAGCCATTAGCGATAAAGCGTTATATGAACGCATTAGCCAACAAGCTGATGCCATTACACTTGCACGTGATTTAGTTAATACCCCAGCGGTAGATATGATGCCGCAACACTTATCGCAAGTTATGGAAGATTTAGCTGCAACTTACAATGGCGAATTTTCACAGTGGGTTGGCGATGAGTTACTAGAGCAAAACTACCCGACTATTCACATGGTGGGTCGTGCAAGCGAAAATAAACCGCGTTTACTTGATTTAAAATGGGGCGCGACAGATGCTCCATTAATTACACTAGTCGGTAAGGGCGTATGTTTTGACTCAGGCGGACTTGATTTAAAACCGAGCTCTGGCATGCGTAACATGAAAAAAGACATGGGCGGCGCGGCGCACGTAATTGCACTAGCGCAGCTTATTATGGCAGCTAACTTACCAATTAGATTACGAGTGCTTGTACCTGCGGTTGAAAATGCGGTATCGCGAAATGCATTTCGCCCGGGCGATGTTGTTAAAACACGCAAAGGCATTATGGTCGAAATTGATAATACCGACGCTGAAGGCCGCTTAGTATTGTGTGATGCATTAAGCGAAGCACAAAACGATAATCCTGAGCTAATTATTGATTTTGCTACCCTCACGGGTGCATGTCGTGTTGCGTTAGGCACGGAGCTTCCGGGCTTTTTCTCAACAGAGCGCGGTGTAGCAAATGGCATTATTGATGCAGGTTTAAGTGTCCATGATCCTGTTTGGCAACTTCCGCTGTTTGAGCAATACAAAAGCTTACTAAAAAGTGATGTAGCCGATATGGCAAACTGTGCAAGTACACCGTTTGGTGGTGCTATTACCGCAGCGCTTTACTTAAAAGAATTTGTTGAACCAACAACACCGTGGGTACATTTTGATGTAATGGCGTGGAACTTACGTGCATTACCAGGTCGTCCAACGGGTGGTGAAGCATTAGGTATTCGTGCTGTATTTAACTACTTACAAAATCGTTTTAATAAATAAGTTTTTGATTCAATAGTAAGAACTTGAGCTTATGAGTTTTAAACCTCATAAAGCTCAAGTGGCAAGTTATCTGGATCGGCAAAAAAGGTAAACTTTTTGCCGGTTATTTCATCCACTCTAATATCCTCAACGTTTACATCGCACGACTCTAAATACGTTTTTGCAATCTGTACATCCGCTACCTTAAAAGCTAAATGTCTTAAGCCTTGTGCTTCGGGATAGCTGGGTCTTACGGGCGATCCATTAAACGAAAATAGCTCTATTTGGCTACCATCGGGCATGGCTAAATCTAATTTATATGAATTACGATCAGCTCTAAAGTGCTCATTAATAACGTTAAGTTTAAGTACATTGCTATAAAAGTGTTTAGAACGTGTATAGTCACTGCAAATAATCGCAGCGTGATGAATACCTAAAAGTTTCAAATTTAATTCCTTAAAAAGCAAAAACGCACTTAAATAAGTGCGTTTTAAATGTGGCTTATTACATGTTGTGTTAGCTAGGCTCGGCTTCTTTACATGCTTTAACGGCCGGTGCTACAAGCTCTAAACCTGTTTGATCACACGGCGGTAAAGCAGCATCGCTTACACTAATAGGCGTTACACGTTCGCCCCATTTTATGTAACTTGCAGCCCACGTAAGGCCTGCACCAAATGCAGCAGACATAATGTTTGAATGCGGTTTAATTAACCCTTGCTCAACCGCTTCACATAACGCAATAGCAATAGTCGCAGCAGAGGTATTACCATACTCACCAATGTTAACCATTACTTTTTCGTCAGGTACTTTTAAGCGATGCTGAATAGCCTGAATAATACGTAAGTTAGCTTGGTGTGGAACGAGTACATTAATGTCGTCAAGGCTTAAATCGGCTTGTTTAAGTACATCGTCGCACGCTTCGCTCATGCCTTTTACAGCACGTTTAAAAATTTCACGGCCTTCAAATAATAAATCAGAAGGACCAATTGGCTCATACTTATTTAAATCGCTACCAAAGTTGGTGATGTGTAAAATATCGCGGTCTTCGCTGTCACAACCGGTTTTGGTACCAAGTAAACCCGCTGGCGTATCGGCA
>NZ_AUTI01000277.1:0-3853 GCF_000497995.1 Pseudoalteromonas sp. TB25 | reverse complement strand
GTAAGCGTATAGCTAACGACACCTAGCCTTGCTTAATATTCCAAGGTAGCAGTGGCTCAAGGTTACTTGGCTGCTCTGCAATATGTTGCAAGCACGTTGAGATGTAGTCATGCACTACAAGATCATTTGCCTTTGCGGTTTCAACAAGACTATAGAGTATGGCGCTGGCATGCGCGCCATTACTGGTATTTGAGAACAGCCATNGGTTATTATCAATACTGAGCCTGCCATCATCGAGGTAACGCCTGAATTTCTCAAACTGGTTTATCGCATAGGTAATTGCTTTCCCTAGCGCCATTTGGGGAGGGATTTTATCTTTGTGTTTGAGTAACCATTGATACAATTCATCAACGATTGGTTTGGCTTTTTGCTGCCTAACGGTGAATTTTTCACTGACCGATTTACCTTTGATGGCTTGCTCAATACCATAGAGTTTGCGAATAAGGTTAAGTGCTACATCCGCTTTAACGGTTTTTTTATTATTGCCTTTGGCCTCGATGAACTTACGGCGTATATGAGCTAAGCACGCAACCAGTGTTGCCTTCGTTTGCTCGTATGCTTTGTAGCCGTCAACGTGCATGTAGCCTTGATAACCGTCAAGAAAACCAACTACACAGTGGGCCGCGCGACTATTATGATAATCAAACAGGACAATATTAGTGTCTTTACCCGGCTTATCATCGCCACAACAGTACAGCCACATATAGCTGGTCGCTTTCTCTGCGTTAATAACGTTTAACGAGGTTTCATCGCCATGAATAACTGCTTGAGATAACAAGATTTCTTTTAAACGCTGATAGAGCGGTGACAACAATTCAGCACAGCGTAACATCCAGCTCGACATGGTTTGCCTGCTCAACTCAATACCGATATCAGAAAATAACGTTTCTTGGCGATAAAGCGGCAAGCCAAACTGGTATTTACACATGATTATTTGGCTCAGTAAACTGGGCGTGGCGATACTTTTTGGAATAGGTGTTGCGGGCATTTTTGCCGTTTTCACTACACTTTCAATCCCTTCACGCTCACAGTGACGGCACGTATATTTAGGGCGAATAGTTTTGACAACCTTGATATGCGCTGGCACAAATTCGAGTGTTTCACTGCTGCTTTCACCCATTTTGTGAAGTGGGCTTTGACAGCAATCACACACTTTTTCATCCTCATCAAGGTCAACAACCACCTCGACTCGTGGTAACTGTGCTGGCAGTGGCCGGCGTTTCGGTTTGGCTTTTTCTTTCTTTACTAAGGGCGATGTGGCCAATAGCGCTTTATCATGTTCATCAAGAATGTTTTCTGCTTCATTGAAGCGCTCTCCAGCACCGGGCATCTTTTCAGATTTCTTCGCGTACTCTTTGGCAAGCTTCGCGTTATAAGCTTGCAGTAATTCGTGAATTTGCGCATCTTTTTCAGCAACGACCTAGAACAACTCAAGCACCATGCGCTTGAGTTGTTCTAGGTCGTCAGGAAGTAAGTGTGCATCAATTTTCATGTTCGCAATTTAACAGAATTTGACGTTGTTTTCTTGTTTGACGCAAAGATAAAGCAGGCGGTGTGGCAACGATCATTTACTGTCAATATGATCGATTGATACTGCAATTCTTCATGACCAAGCACATCATATCCCGACAACAACCAATCCAATTGCCCAGGACTGAGTTCAAATTCTTGCAAACTGACTTTACTTGGCCATTTGAACTTTTGTTTTTCTAAACGCTTGTACCACAAAGCAAACCCCGTTTTATCCCAGTAAACCAGCTTGAGTTTATCTTTCGATTTATTGCAGAACAAAAATAATGCGCCAGTGTAAGCGTCACGTTCAAGCTCGCTTTCAACGAGTGCGACCAGACCATCAATGGACTTTCGAAAATCCACGGCGTCACGATGCAAGTAAATACGCGCGGGTTCAACAAACATTTTCATAAGGCAAGCTCACGCAACAATTGACTCAAATAAGCGACAGGCATTGTGGGTGGGAAGCTAATTTTCACGCTGCCGATAGTAAGCATGATCGGCAGTTGCTGTTCAGTGGGGGCGACGTGTTTAGTGACTTTTGCTTGAACAAAACGACTGGATTCAGTATTAAGCTTACTTCGTGCCGCATAAAAGCTTGTTTTAGATAAGGCATGTTGCTGGCAAAACTCAGTAATAGTTAAATCGCTGGCTTGTTGTTCTTCGATAATGTTACGCCACTGCTCAAGGCTACGTGTTTTTCTCATGGCTATCTCCTAATTGAAATTAAGAAATAGCTTAATCGGTTTGACGAATTACTGGCAGGTGCACTTTGCTAGACGCTTACACCTAAACCGAAAGAAATATCCGAACTGTCTTCACTAGAAAAATGAAGCGCACCAACAGTTGAATACTCCATCACCTTGAGTAAATCTGATATGGAAGGATAAGGAATGTTATGTATTCTAGATAATACCTTTTTACCCCATGAGTCCGGTAAAATATCATCAATGAATCCTGGGGCGGATTTATCACAATATAACTTAAAAACATTTGATGTCAGATGTAAGGTAGATGGATCTATAGGGTGTTTAACCTTTGAGAGATAATCCTTGTGGTACGCAAATTCAACACTATCTACTTGCTTTCTAGTGTTCTCTATTACCCCTGCAATACCACAACGGATAATGTCACCGGATAGTAGTTTGAATCGAACTTTGAATATGTTACTTACCACGTTGTAACCTTATCAATAATATTGAGTTCAAGTTCATTGTTGAGAAATAATTCTTCGAGGTATTTCTTACGGCCAAGAATAGTTAGTACCTTGCAGACTGTTCCCCACGCAACCCCTTCTTTTCCAGCTTCAAGGTTTTGAATCGTAGTGAGGCCAACACCTACTCTAGCGGCAAAGGTCTTTTGGGTATCATTGGGGAATTTTCTTTTTCGGAGGGTTTGTATTTCCTTCCCTTTTTTTAAAAACCAATCATTATCCATAAGCCTTACCAATTAAAACACCTATTATAGAAGGTATTATATATCATTAATTCAATTAACACCTGTTATTTCAGGTATTAATTTTTGATTGTAATTAATGTTTTTAATAATTAAAGCTACCAAACATCTTGAATTATAGTGCCTCTCAAAAATTCATGCGCATTAAAATTTATTCCAGTCTGTTAATGATCCTATAGGCAACGGGGGACTTATTACACTTTAAGCCCTATATTCCTGTTAAGGGGTTAATTCATTTTTATTATCATACATCAATAAATTGTATAAAAAACAGGCTTAATAGTAATTTCGAGGGGATGGGCACAAAACCCCATTCAGCTGGAATTAGAAATGCCTTTAGGCAAGGCATTGATTGAAGAGAATGGTTATTCCCTTCTCAAAATCAATAAAGCAACATAAAGCATTTCTAAACCAGCCCTTGTTAACACTGGTCTAATACCGCCACTATTTGCCGAATTTACCAATAAACAGATCTTTCCCTATCAGAAATTAATCCCCTCAAATGATCTTGCTTAGTAGAATTTTTTGGATAAAAGATGTTCGACAAACAGGCAAAATTGCATTTGAAAACCATTAAACAGATAAGTTGAATTTAGTAAATCACAATATATAAGCAAGACAGGAATTTATAAAAATATATTGTGTACGGTCACATTAAATAATCCGTATCATTATTTATAAATACGGCTCCTGGTCATTAGCTCACNGCCCTGCCATTTTCTTTTTCCTCGCCATACTTGCTGATTTAGTTGTATCTCGCTTAAATAACGCCATGGCTATTTTTCTCATGACGTTAAACACAAGCGGTCCTTGCTTCTTACGTATTCTCGATTCATCTTCCCTAAAATTCATATCCAACATCCAATGCATACTTTCAACCTGCCAG
>NZ_AUTI01000276.1:0-13634 GCF_000497995.1 Pseudoalteromonas sp. TB25 | reverse complement strand
GTGGCTACGTACCGCATTGAGCGATTGCTCTGCATCTAGTGCCAACGAACTAATATACCAACGGGTTTCTATAGTGTCTGTACCCGCCGATTTATCGTGAACTTGTGCGGTGACTTGAATAACACTCTTTAAACCATACCATTGGTAAGTTTTGCCTAACCAACTTTTATCAATAAGTAATTGCTGACAAGTTCTTGTTTCAATGCGCCCATGCCCTGAGCTGATTTCGGCATGTTTATCATAGTTACTCTTGGTTAATCCTTCGCGCTCATTCTTATGCCACCAAGCTTATAATTCAATCTGCATACCCGAGTGGTTGCCCTTTAGCGCCAGAATATAATCCGCTTTCTGCTTAATTATTTGTTTAGCAATTTCTTGTTGGCACCCCATTGCATCAAGCGTGATAATACTATTTTCAATATCCAACAGGGTAAGTAATTCAGGAATTGCGGTGATTTCATTTGTTTTGCTATCAACGGCTGTTTGCCCTAACACTAATTGGTGTTGGCAGCTCCATGCGCTGACGGTATGTAAGGCACTTTTTCTATCTTTGGTTGTAAATGAACGACGTGCTGTTTTTCCATCAATGGCAATGATATCAGCACCAGTGGTTTCAATAAGTGATGATATCCAAGATTGAAATGAATGCTCTATTTCATCTGATTTTAACCGACAAATGACACGGGCAATGGTGTCGTGTCTTGGGATACCCTCTTTGAAAGCGCCATATTTTTTTAACCAATCAAGTTTTAGATGCCCAAAATCTTCAATATCCTCCCATCCTTCTGCGCCGGAGAGTACAGCACTAATGGCTAAGAGGAGAATATCGATAAGTTCATGCTTTTTACAGCGTTCAATGCGAGGATCGGTAATTGAATCAAAGTGTTTCAGAAAAGTAGCGCTCATATTAAGTGACCAAGGTGATTATAATGCCTTGATCTGATCGCTACTTGTTCTAGAAGTTCAATTTATAATGATCTTGCCGTGGATTGTCCTGTATAAACTACTTAATTTGATTGACTTGAGTGGGTTTCTTGACTACCATGTTTTTTAAAATTTTGATGTTAGAGTAAAAATGAAAAATACTTGGATTAGTTTGTTAGTAGTACTATCGATTGCATTGCAGTCGTTTGCTTCTGTGGCTAATTCAAATGAAAGTCATCAGATTGACTCTCTACATATTCAAACAGAACATTCCCATGATAGTGATGATATTGAACTTTTCGATGAATCATCTGACACTGAACATAATATTAAAGATTGCCATCATTGTGGTCACTGTCAAGGCACTCACACACAGTGGGTTGCCAGTAATAAATCTACACTACAGACCCCTAAACTTATTATTACAAATCAATATTTTTATGCTGATCATGTAGATAAAATATTCACTGAAGAACCTATACGCCCTCCAATCGTTTAATTTAGTTTTAAAGCTATATTCGTAACAAATTTATTCTTAACTAGCGCTTAATGTAGCCTAGTTGGTTTAGTTGCGGCATTTTATTATTAAATTAAGAGATTATTATGAAATTTTTCTCAGCAAAATCTGCTGGAATCGCATTATTTATCGGCTTTTCAGCAAGTTTATCTGTTAGTAGCTTCGCTTTTGCTAAGCCAACGCTATCGAGTGACTGGCTCGATCGGCAAATCAATAAACACCCTGATATTGTCTCAGCACGTGAACTCATGAATGCTGAATTTTCCAAAGCACAGGGCAGTAAGTTACCACTTTACAACCCAGAACTATCGACAGGTTACGAGCGTGAAGGTGACGGAAATAATTACAATATTGGTATTAGCCAAACGATTGACTTGTGGGATAAGCAGGCTGTTAATGCTGCTATCGGCGATAAAATATTAACGGCGGCCAGTAAACAATTCACTTATGCGATAGAGCAGAAAAAAGCACAAGCCTTAAAAGCACTTATTAATTGGCAACTTGCCATGGATAAGTCGTCACTTGCTTTTGAACAAGAGCAACAGTTAGAAACCTTGCTTAAAATTGTAACTAAAAGGCAGAAAGCTGGCGATCTTGGTCAGGTTGATGCTGAGTTAACTTTCTTGAATTTGTCGCAAATGCTTAATAAAACGGCCCAAATACAAGCACAGTTAACACAAGCTCAAGCCAAGGTTAATGAGTTGTTGCCTGATTGGCGTCCTGATACACAAGCATATCCAGAGCAGGGCTTAGGCGTTACAAACTTTCAAGTAGCTGAGCAGTGGTTAACGCAGCACCCGCAAGTATTAGCCTCTCAAGCACTGTGGCAAATGCAAAAAAGTAAAGCTCAATATGCCATGCTTGAAACCAAAGCCGATCCTACCATTGGAATTAGTGCCGGAAAAAATGATGTCGATAATGTTGTCGGAGTTACTTTTTCTATGCCGTTAAATATTCGTAATGATTACCAAGCTAATGCCAAAGCACAAAACCAACAAGCTATCGCCGCAGAAGCAAATTTTCGTTCAGTAATGCGTAAGCAAAAGTATTTGATACAGGCAAGTACTGCCTCACTAATCTCTAATAAAAAATACCTTGGCCGTTGGCAACAGTTAATGCAAGGACGCGGCGAACACAGCGCGCAGTTATTGCAAAAACAATGGCAAGTAGGTGATTTAAATACCTCGGATTATTTATTGGCATTACAACAAAGAGCGGAAGGTTTATACGCGGGCATTGAATTACAAGCCCAGTTCAAAATAAGCGAAGTGCAATGGCTACTCGATGTAGGCCAATTAAATGCGGCAACTAAGCTATTAAACTAAACCTATTATATCACTTTACGCGGCTTGATGAGCGTGAATTGTTACAGAATTTGGAATTAAAAATGAAAAATAAAATAACTGATAAAACATCTCATAAAATAGTGAAAAAAATAAAACTCATTACCCTAAGTAGTTTATTTACTGGCTTAGCTGTCGTGTCAACTACGGCATTATCATATAACGATGCCGCTCTAGAAAAAACGCCAGCAGTAGAGCAATCCATCGTATTAAAAACTGACCATGATCATGACTCTGAAAGTGAAGAAGTGCATGACGAAAGTGGTCATGAACATGGTAGTGATGAAAGCAAAGACGACCATGCTGCGGAGGAGAAATCTGATGACGGTCATGACCATGGTAGTGAAACAGCGAGTAAAGAAACAGCTGAAGAAGAACATGAAGAAGGCATAAGTTTTAGTCCAGAAAAAATGGCACTCGCCAATATCAAAGTGACTAACTTAAAGCCGGCAATTTTTGCTAAAAGTATCTATGCACCAGGAGAAATAAAAGCGAACGGTTATACCAGTTACATTGTCTCTTCACGTACTGAATCGGTAGTGATCAGTCGTCATGCTATTTTAGGTGAACATGTGACTAAGGGTCAGTCTTTAGTTACCTTATTTAGTGAATCAATGGCCGAAGCACAAGCACAATATCGTGTTGCTTACAGTGAGTGGCAACGAACTAAAAAATTGGGCCTTGGCACCGTCAGTGAAAGCCGCCTAATAGCCAGTGAAACAGATTACATTTCAGCTTATGGTCGATTAACTGCCTTTGGTTTAACCAAAGCAGCCATTAAAGATATTGTAAAAAACAACTCATCAAATCTTGGTGAATATACCTTAGTCGCTCAGCGCTCTGGTGTGGTTTTAAGTGATGATTTCTCTCAAGGACAACGTGTGCCTGCCGGTGAAAAAATCATGGTATTGGCTGATGAAAAAGACTTATGGGTTGAAGCGCGTGTTTCGCCAAATAAAAAATTAAGTCTTCCTATTGGCACCATTGCAAAAGTTGAGTTTGCCGGGCAAGTGCATGTTGCCAAGGTCATTCAAGAAGCACATACCATTGATCCAAGTACGCGTACCCGAATCGTTAGACTGTCGGTTGAAAATACTGATGACAGTTTGCATTCAGGCATGTTTGTTAATGTAAATTTTCAGTTTGATACGCAAAGCCCTGTAATGGCAGTACCAGAAACAGCATTAATGCGTGGTGCCGATGGTGATTGGACGGTATTTGTTGAAGACCATTCTGGTGAATTTAAAGCCGTTGAAGTTGAATTAGGTCAGCCATTAGGCAATTACCGTCAAATTATCGGTATTGAGCCTAATACCCGTTTGGTAACAAAAGGTGCCTTTTTTGTTGCGTCAGAAATAGCAAAAGGCGGATTTGATCCGCACGGCCACTAGGGGAATAAGATTATGTTTAATAAAATGATTGATTGGTCGATCAATAATCGACTCTTAGTAATTATCGCCCTAATTGCTACTATGGCAGGCTCTGTTATGGTGATCCCAAAACTAAATTTAGATGCTTTTCCTGATGTAACCAATGTTCAGGTAGCGGTTAATACTGAAGCACCGGGCTTAGCCGCTGAAGAAGTAGAGCAGTTAATAACCTATCCCATTGAAGCAGTAATGTATGCGTTGCCTGATGTAGAGCAAGTACGCTCTATTTCAAAAACGGGTTTATCGGGTGTTACTGTTGTCTTTAAAGAAGGCACAGACATCTACTTTGCTCGCCAGTTAGTATTTGAGCGTTTACAAGCGGCAAAAGAGTTAATTCCGCAAGGCGTGGGCACACCAGCAATGGGACCTAACACCTCAGGTTTGGGTCAAGTTTTTCAGTATTTGTTAATTGCAGATAAAGATTCTGGTTATGATTCTATGACCTTAAGGAGCTTGAACGATTGGATAGTAAAGTTATTGGTTATGCCGGTAGATGGTGTTACCGACGTCTTATCTTTTGGCGGCAACGTCAGACAGTATCAAGTCAACATTGAGCCAAGTAAATTATTATCATATGAGTTAACGCAAGACGATATTGTTACTGCACTCGATAACAACAATGCCAATGTTGGCGGTTGGTACATGAACCGTGGACAAGAGCAATTAGTTATTCGTGGCACAGGTTGGTTTAATAGTGGCGAAGCAGGTTTAGCTGATATTAGACAAGTACCGGTTAAAACGGTTGATGGTACTGTGGTGACTATCGAAGATGTAGCCAAGGTTTCGCTGGGTAGTGAAATACGCCAAGGCGCAGTTACTATGACGCGCAGAGATGCACAGGGTAACATTGAAAACTTAGGTGAAGTGGTTTCAGGTATCGTATTGAAACGTATGGGCGCAAATACTAAAGTGACAATCGACGGTATAAGTGCACGTATTCCAATGATCAACCAAGCACTACCTGAAGGCGTACGTTTTGAACCTTTCTACGATCAGGCAGATTTAATTACTAAAGCAGTTGATACTGTAGTGCAAGCATTAGCGCTGGCATTTATATTTATCGCTATCGTACTTGCTCTGTTTTTAATGAACTTACGCGCAACCTTTTTAGTGTTAATTTCAATTCCTATTTCAATCGCTATCGCCTTAATGGTGATGTCTTGGATAGGTTTATCGGCAAACTTAATGTCGTTAGGTGGTATCGCTGTTGCTATTGGTATGTTGGTTGATGGCTCTGTTGTGATGGTTGAAAACATGTTCAAACACCTTAATAGACCTGATTCAACACATTACAAAAATGCGCAAGCGAGAACGTTAGGCACAGATGCTGATCCCCACGATGTAGAACATGATAAAGAAGGCATTCCTCTACGATTAAAAGAAGCAGGAAAAGAAGTTGCACGCCCGGTATTTTTTGCTGCCTCTATTATTTTAGTGGTATTTACACCGTTATTTAGCTTTGAAGGAGTGGAAGCTAAATTGTTCCAGCCGATGGCTATCAGTATTATTTTAGCGGTTATTTCGGCTATTTTAGTGGCACTGTTTGTGGTTCCAGCCTTAGCAACCTTTATGTTTAATAAAGGCGTTAAAGAAAGAGAAAGTTTTGTCTTAAAACCATTAGATAAGCTTTATCGAAAAGGCCTCAAAGCCGCGATGAAACACACGAAAGTAGTTATTATTGCTTCATTATTGTTACTTGTGGGTGCAGCATCTTTAATACCTCAAATAGGGACTGAATTTGTACCAGAATTAGAAGAGGGTACCATTAACCTAAGAGCAACATTAGCGCCATCAGCAAGTTTAGAAACAGCCTTGTCGGTTGCTCCAATTCTTGAAGAAAAGTTAATGGAGTTCCCCGAAGTTGAATATACCCTAAGTCGAATTGGACGTGCTGAAATCGGCGGTGATCCTGAACCAGTTAATAACATCGAAATTTACATTGGCTTAAAACCTGTTTCAGAATGGACAAGTGCCAAAAATCGCGTTGAATTACAAGGTTTAATGGAAGAGAAACTTGAGCAATTCCCAGGGTTATTACTTAACTTTTCACAGCCCATAGCGACTCGTGTAGATGAATTACTGTCAGGAGTTAAAGCGCAACTTGCCATTAAATTGTTTGGACCAGAATTAGATATGTTGGCGAGCAAAGGTCAAGAAATTGAAGCGGCAATCAAACAAATTGATGGCGCAAGAGATGTAGCCTTAGAGCAAATCGCTGGTGAAGCACAGTTAGTGATTAAACCGAAAAGACAGCAATTGTCACGTTTTGGTTTGTCAGTTGGCGATGTCATGGAAGTGGTTAAAAACGGTATCGGTGGCGTTAGCGCTGGCCAAATAATCAATGGTAATGAACGTTATGATATTTATGTTCGCATTGAAGAAAAATACCGTGATAACCAAGAAGCTATTGCAGATCTGAGAATACAATCACCTACGGGTGCTTGGGTACGTTTAGGCGATATTGCTACCGTCAGTTTTGAATCTGGCCCACCACAAGTGCGACGTGATGATGTACAGCGACGCGTGGTAATTCAAGCCAATGTTCAAGGTCGAGACATGGGAAGTGTTGTTAGCGACATTCGTGCAGTTATTGATAGCAAAGTAGATTTACCTGCAGGTTATTCTGTAGTGATTGGTGGTCAATTTGAAAACCAACAACGTGCGCAGCAGCGACTATCAGTGGTAGTGCCTCTATCATTGGCACTAATTGCCTTGCTACTTTATTTCGCCTTTGGCTCTGTTGGTCAAGCGATGCTTATTTTAGTGAATGTACCCTTGGCCGTTATAGGTGGTATTTTCTCACTGTATATTTCAGGTCAATACTTGTCAGTGCCAAGTTCAGTCGGCTTTATCACTTTGTTTGGTGTCGCCGTGCTTAATGGTGTAGTCATGGTAGAAAGCATTAACCAGCTGGTAAAAGATGGTATAGACACCTCAAAAGCTGTTTTTGATGGGGCAGTATCTCGTTTACGTCCAGTATTAATGACCGCCATTACTTCTGCGTTAGGTTTAATTCCAATGCTGATGTCCAATGGAGTTGGCGCTGAAATTCAACGACCACTGGCGAGTGTTATTGTTGGCGGTTTGGTTACTGCAACGTTACTCACCTTGTTTGTGTTACCGGTTTTATATGCTTGGTTCTCAAAAGCCAAAATCAAAGATCTTAGAGACTAACGCGCTAGATAACTTAGTGACTTACTCATTAACTTACAAATTAATAAAGTAAGTAACTAATTTGATAGCACTATAAATCGCTACTAGCTAAGCTCTTGTCAAAAGCAGGGCTTAGCCAGTCATTTTCACTCGATGCAGAGATTCAATAGTAGGCTTTTATTAGCTTCGAATTTTTGCATCCTAAATTTAGGGAATAATGATGAAAAAGCTGTCGTTTTTCAATTATTCGCCAAACCTCCTTATTATCGCCACCGTGCTATTTATTATAGTGACGGGCAATTCTACATTTTTTGAACAAGTTAATTCGGTATACCCGTGGCAAGATAATCAAGGTTTTATTATCGCGCTGACTCTTGTGGTAATGAGTGTATTAACCATTATTGTGTCATTTTTCAGTATTATCATTCCCGTTCGAATAGTACTGAGCAGTCTTTTACTCTTATCTGCCATGGCTGGTTATTATACCGATAGCTTTGGCACCATCATTGATAATGTAATGATTCAAAACATTGCTGAAACGAATATCGATGAAGCAACTGACTTACTGTCATTTGAGTATTTTTTAACTGTTTTGTTGTTAGCCATAGTACCTATAGCTTGCCTTTTTATGGTCAAAATAGATAAATCGTCATGGACAAAAAACTGTTGGCTACAAATAAGTAATACCATCATGGCACTTGGTGTAATTACTGTTTCACTTTATATTTTTAGTGCTCAATTCACTAATTTCTTTAGAGAACACAAGCCATTAAGATTTTACTTAAATCCTATCTATCCCATTTACTCTACGGGATTTTTCCTCAAGGACGTGCTTGAACAGCAAGAAAATAACGAATTTTTAATGGTAGTAAACTCTGCCAATGATATTGATAAAGAGTCGCATAAAAAACTCTACATTGTCATTGTCGGTGAAACTGTCCATGCGGGTAATCTTTCTATAAATGGCTATAAACGAGAAACTACACCATTATTAGCTCAAAGAGATGATTTAATTAGTTTTGATAAATTCTATGCTTGTGGCACATCAACCGCGATTTCGGTCCCTTGTATGTTTTCATTCGATAACCGAGAGTCATTTGATAATAAAAAAGCACGGCGAACACAAAACGTATTAGATGTTATTTCCAAAGCCGGGGTAAGTGTCCTTTGGCGAGACAATAACTCTAGTTCAAAAGGCGTCGCAGATCGTGTCGAATACCAAAATTTCAAATCACCTGAGCTAAATTCAGTGTGCGATATAGAGTGTCGTGACATTGGTATGTTAGACGGTTTACAGGGGTATATTGATGATCAAGAAGGTAGTGTACTCATAGTGCTTCATCAAATGGGCAACCACGGCCCGGCATATTACAAACGATACCCCAAAGACTTTGAGAAGTTCACTCCTGCCTGTCAAACAAGCGAACTCTCCGCCTGTGAAACTAGCGAAATTGTTAATGCGTATGATAATGCCATTCTCTATACCGATTACTTTATCAATGAAACCATTAATTTATTAGAAGAGAACAATACCAACTTTGAAACTGCCATGTTTTATATTGGCGATCATGGTGAATCGTTAGGTAAGAACGGACTCTACTTACATGGTATGCCTTACATGCTGGCGCCTGAAGAACAGACTCATGTACCTTTAATTGCTTGGTTCGGCTCTTCATCACACGTTGATATGGAAAGTACGGTCAAACAAAGTAAAAAAGAAAGTTCTCACGATGCTTTTTCTTTTTCTTTACTACATGCGTTAAATATCAGCACAGATATGTCATTGCCTGAAAAAGCGCCATCACCACTATTTGTTACGCAAGAGGAAGAGTAAATGTCAAATAATAACCATACGCACAGCCATGCACATAACCATGACGGAAAATTAAGCATGGCAGTATTTATCAATATTTTACTTACTGTGGCCCAAGTTATCGGCGGGGTTTTATCAGGTAGTTTATCCTTGATTGCTGATGCGCTTCATAACCTCAGTGATGCAGGCGCTATCGTTATTGCGATTGTTGCGAGAAAAATTGCAAGAAAACCCGCTAATAGCCAAATGACTTTTGGTTTTAAACGGGCTGAAATTATCGGGGCATTAATCAACAGTACTACCCTTATTATTCTTGGTATATATCTCATTTATGCCGCAGTTGAGAAGTACTTTAACCCTCAACCTATTGATGGTTGGATTGTTGTTTGGATTGCGACAATAGCCTTAGTGATTGATTCCATAACCGCGTGGTTGACTTATCAAGCAGGCGCGAAGAATAACTTGAATCTCAGAGCGGCATTTATTCATAATTTATCTGATGCCTTTGCTTCTGTCGTTGTCATTGTTGCGGGTAGTTTGATCATTTTATATCAATGGTATGTTGTCGATTTATTGGCAACCATACTTATCTCGGTTTATGTGGTGTACCACGGTATTATTTTAGCTAAGCAAAGTATTCGTATTTTAATGCAAGCGGTCCCCGTTGATATCGATATCGATAAGATTTGTAAGGATATCGAATCAATGGAGAATGTTGAAAAAGTAAGACACATTCATGTGTGGCAATTAGATGATAGCGAAGTGTATTTAGAAACCAGTGTTAACTTAAAAACGATGGAACAATTCCAAGATCTTAAGCCAATTAAAGATTTGCTCGCAGCTCAATACGGTATTCACCACTCGACCATAGAAGTGGTAGTAGGGAACACCTTGCAAATGGAGAATTGTTTTGAACTTGAGTAAACACCTGCTTTATTCAATGTATGCATTAACGCTTATTGCTTTTTTATTTGAAACAACAAATAGCGATATTTGGCTTCAAAATTTGTTATTCAATGCATCCAACCAAACGTGGTTAATTGATAAATATGAAGAGCCTTATCGTTTTATTTTTTACTTGTTGCCTAAATACAGCATTATTTTGTTGGCACTGTCGCTCATTGCTTTTTACGTTATCGCTTGTAGACGCAAGTACTCTAAGCACTTTCAAAAGCGATTATTAGTGGTTATTTTCTCTTTGATGTTAGTGCCGTCAGTCATCGGCGGTTTAAAAGCAACAACCAATGGTGCTTGTCCTGCGCAGCTTGAACTATATGGCGGCGATGTCCCTTATGTTAAGGCGTTTGAATTAATGCCTGAATCGTTTGAGTCAACTAAAAAGTACAAGTGCTTTCCTGCGGGTCATGCCAGCGGTGGTTTTGCCTTAATGTCATTATTCTTTTTGTTTTATCGTCCGAAATACCAATGTATTGCGATAGCGTTTGCTGTTTCTACTGGCTGGATTATGGGGAGTTATAAGATGGCGATAGGTGACCATTTTTTAAGTCACACACTAACAACGATGACGTTGTCATGGTTAATCATTTGTTTGATAGCCGCGGTAGTGTTTCGTACCTTACACTTTCCTAATTCCAAACCTAATGCTAAGAATAGCCAACAGGAGCCAATCAATGGGTACTAAGCAAAAGCCGACGGGAATAAAACGAATATACCTAGCAGCGGGGCATTCACTCAGAGCGTTTAAATGGCTGATAGCAAATGAAGCAGCGTTTAAACAAGAATTCTGGCTGTCAGTTCTTCTCGTTGTGGGCTGTTTATTCTTTCCATTTTCACTTTTTGAGTACGTGATTCTTTGGTGCGCTTTATTATTCGTATTGTTGGCAGAAATCTTCAATACCGCTATTGAGGCAGTAGTCGATAGAATTGGCGCGGAAATTCATCCGCTGTCAGGTTTAGCGAAAGACTTAGGCTCTTTGGCTGTGATGGTGAGCGTTATCATCGCAACTTTAATATGGGCTGGTGTATTTATTCAGCACTTGAGCTTATGAAGTGTAAATGTTATTAGAATGTATAATAATTCAAAAATATATTTAATCTAATACTCTATGTTAGACAATTAAGAATATTTTCAGCCATGTCCGCTATAGATCAAAAAATACAAACATTTTTAGCCAAAACACTCAAATAGTAACTTCTGCTGTAAGCGTATAGCTAACGACACCTAGCCTTGCTTAATATTCCAAGGTAGCAGTGGCTCAAGGTTACTTGGCTGCTCTGCAATATGTTGCAAGCACGTTGAGATGTAGTCATGCACTACAAGATCATTTGCCTTTGCGGTTTCAACAAGACTATAGAGTATGGCGCTGGCATGCGCGCCATTACTGGTATTTGAGAACAGCCATNGGTTATTATCAATACTGAGCCTGCCATCATCGAGGTAACGCCTGAATTTCTCAAACTGGTTTATCGCATAGGTAATTGCTTTCCCTAGCGCCATTTGGGGAGGGATTTTATCTTTGTGTTTGAGTAACCATTGATACAATTCATCAACGATTGGTTTGGCTTTTTGCTGCCTAACGGTGAATTTTTCACTGACCGATTTACCTTTGATGGCTTGCTCAATACCATAGAGTTTGCGAATAAGGTTAAGTGCTACATCCGCTTTAACGGTTTTTTTATTATTGCCTTTGGCCTCGATGAACTTACGGCGTATATGAGCTAAGCACGCAACCAGTGTTGCCTTCGTTTGCTCGTATGCTTTGTAGCCGTCAACGTGCATGTAGCCTTGATAACCGTCAAGAAAACCAACTACACAGTGGGCCGCGCGACTATTATGATAATCAAACAGGACAATATTAGTGTCTTTACCCGGCTTATCATCGCCACAACAGTACAGCCACATATAGCTGGTCGCTTTCTCTGCGTTAATAACGTTTAACGAGGTTTCATCGCCATGAATAACTGCTTGAGATAACAAGATTTCTTTTAAACGCTGATAGAGCGGTGACAACAATTCAGCACAGCGTAACATCCAGCTCGACATGGTTTGCCTGCTCAACTCAATACCGATATCAGAAAATAACGTTTCTTGGCGATAAAGCGGCAAGCCAAACTGGTATTTACACATGATTATTTGGCTCAGTAAACTGGGCGTGGCGATACTTTTTGGAATAGGTGTTGCGGGCATTTTTGCCGTTTTCACTACACTTTCAATCCCTTCACGCTCACAGTGACGGCACGTATATTTAGGGCGAATAGTTTTGACAACCTTGATATGCGCTGGCACAAATTCGAGTGTTTCACTGCTGCTTTCACCCATTTTGTGAAGTGGGCTTTGACAGCAATCACACACTTTTTCATCCTCATCAAGGTCAACAACCACCTCGACTCGTGGTAACTGTGCTGGCAGTGGCCGGCGTTTCGGTTTGGCTTTTTCTTTCTTTACTAAGGGCGATGTGGCCAATAGCGCTTTATCATGTTCATCAAGAATGTTTTCTGCTTCATTGAAGCGCTCTCCAGCACCGGGCATCTTTTCAGATTTCTTCGCGTACTCTTTGGCAAGCTTCGCGTTATAAGCTTGCAGTAATTCGTGAATTTGCGCATCTTTTTCAGCAACGACCTAGAACAACTCAAGCACCATGCGCTTGAGTTGTTCTAGGTCGTCAGGAAGTAAGTGTGCATCAATTTTCATGTTCGCAATTTAACAGAATTTGACGTTGTTTTCTTGTTTGACGCAAAGATAAAGCAGGCGGTGTGGCAACGATCATTTACTGTCAATATGATCGATTGATACTGCAATTCTTCATGACCAAGCACATCATATCCCGACAACAACCAATCCAATTGCCCAGGACTGAGTTCAAATTCTTGCAAACTGACTTTACTTGGCCATTTGAACTTTTGTTTTTCTAAACGCTTGTACCACAAAGCAAACCCCGTTTTATCCCAGTAAACCAGCTTGAGTTTATCTTTCGATTTATTGCAGAACAAAAATAATGCGCCAGTGTAAGCGTCACGTTCAAGCTCGCTTTCAACGAGTGCGACCAGACCATCAATGGACTTTCGAAAATCCACGGCGTCACGATGCAAGTAAATACGCGCGGGTTCAACAAACATTTTCATAAGGCAAGCTCACGCAACAATTGACTCAAATAAGCGACAGGCATTGTGGGTGGGAAGCTAATTTTCACGCTGCCGATAGTAAGCATGATCGGCAGTTGCTGTTCAGTGGGGGCGACGTGTTTAGTGACTTTTGCTTGAACAAAACGACTGGATTCAGTATTAAGCTTACTTCGTGCCGCATAAAAGCTTGTTTTAGATAAGGCATGTTGCTGGCAAAACTCAGTAATAGTTAAATCGCTGGCTTGTTGTTCTTCGATAATGTTACGCCACTGCTCAAGGCTACGTGTTTTTCTCATGGCTATCTCCTAATTGAAATTAAGAAATAGCTTAATCGGTTTGACGAATTACTGGCAGGTGCACTTTGCTAGACG
>NZ_AUTI01000275.1:0-7606 GCF_000497995.1 Pseudoalteromonas sp. TB25 | reverse complement strand
AAGCCATAAAGGCTTAGGTAAACTGCCAGCGGTAGATGTAGGTAGTAATTTTTTCATAATAAATAATGCCGTATATTTTAGTTAATTATTAAACGTATCGTTAAGCGCGTTATTACTGCTTGTTACTATTAGTTGTTATGACAGATAGCTAGTAGAGAATTGCTCAAGAACTGTTTGGTACGGTTTGATAAAATGCTCTTGCGCAAACTTGCCTTGCTCATTTGCTAACTTTCCGCGCTCTTCTCGGTCATACACAATTTGCGTTAGTGAGTGGTCCAAGTTTTTTAAGTTTGGTTTATATGATTTACCCGCTGTTGCGTTGGCATTATAAATCTCTGGTCTGTAGATTTTTTGAAACGTCTCCATCGTACTAATGGTGCTTATAAGCTCAAGATTGCTGTAATCATTAAGTAAATCACCAAAGAAAAACAATGCTAAAGGCGCTGCACTATTTGGCGGCATAAAGTAACGTACCTGCAAGCCCATTTTTTTGAAGTATTGCTCAGTTAAAGACGATTCATTTGGCTCGTATTCAACGCCAAGTACCGGGTGTTGGTTTTCAGTGCGGTTGTAGGTTTTGTTATCTGACACACTTAGACATATAACCGGTGGTTTTTTAAAGTTTTGTTTGTATGTATCCGAATTTACGAATGACTGAAATAGTTTGCCATGTAAAACCCCAAAGTCATCTGGAATGCTAAATTGAGACTTACCTTTATTATGCTCTTGTAGAAGTACGCTAAAATCGTAGTCGCGCACATACGATGAAAAGTTGTTTCCTACAATACCTTCAATGCGTTTATTTGTTTTATGATCAACAATATTTGTTTTTAATATTTCGATAGAGGGGAAGCTTTCGCCGCCATCTTCAATACCTATTTCAACAGAGACAATTTCAAGCTCAACAGCATAACGCTCACCTTTGGTATTATCCCAGTGGGCTAGGGCATTAAAACGGTTGTTAATCATGTTTAAGGCGTTACGTAAGTTTGCTTTGCGGTATTCACCTCTGGCTAAATTAGCAAAGTTGGTTGTGATACGCGTATTAGTTGATGGATGATAATTTTCGTCGAGTGAAACGCTCTTTATATTAAATGTAAAATCTTTTTTCATCGTGTTTATATCCAATTTTATAATTTAAACCTGATTGATGCTTTGCGCTTTACTAGCCTTACAACACAACTTACTAAGCTGGCTTAGCTGGTTTAGGTATTCAGCAGCTTTAAGTTGTTAGCAATAGTGTTTAGCGCTAAGGGATGAGTAATTTATACGTTGATTGGGATATGAAGAAAAACGGTTTAATTTCACATAAAACATGAGTCATATTCATTAATCATTATTGTTAGATTCGATTACGTAGCAATTGAGGAAAAAAAGGCATAAATCGATAAAAACAAAGGATGGATGTTTAGCCGTTTAGACTTCCTTTTTTCTGATGTGCACTTTATTCATGTTGAACATGAGGAATATTCAAAGGGGGTTTTTCATAGCTATAACAGTACATTAGCCAAATTTTTAGTAGGTTAAGTCGTTGCTTGTACTAAGAGTCATCACTGGGAAAGTTTTAATTCACTATAAAAGCATATACTTCAGCTCATCTAGCCTAAATGATAAACCGACTTTTTTGAGTACGTATATAAATGCTTGTAAATTAATAAAAGCGTTATTAGTCATATTAGTAGCAATGGTAGTACGTTAACTAAGTTATACTCGTTTTTCATCACTTCACCTATTGAGTATTCGTGGATATCAAAGGCACTTGTATTGCATCAACTATTGATGAGCATGGCCCTGTTTATGTATATCAAACAAAAAAGAATCTAATTCTCAGCTTTGACGGAAAAATTTATCAAAGCTGTATTAAGTTAAATAATATTAACGGGTTAAGCTTAGCTTATACGCAAGCTATGATGGCTGCGCTTTTTTTTATACCAAATTTAATAACCGCGATGATAATGGGACTTGGGGCGGGCTCTATAGCAAAAAGTCTTTATCATGCGTTTCCTGCACTAACTATACATACCGTTGAATACCGTAAAGCCGTTGCTGAAATGGCTATAAAATATTTTGAACTGCCTGTGTCAGAACGTTTGTTTATTCACATTGATGATGCGGCAAACTACATGAAAAAAACGCAGATAAAAACGGATGTTATTTTTTCTGATTTATATAGCTCAGAAGGGATGGAATCAGATCAGGTGCAATCATCCTACTTACGTGATTGTAAAAATGCGCTCACTTTTGATGGTGTTTTAGTACTTAATATTTGCCATACCAAAGTTGGGCAAAGAGAAGAGTTCGATCAACTACTTGATAAAGAATTTGCAGGACAGATTTTTAGTTTTATTATTGAAGGCGGCAATAAAATTGTTTTTGCTTTTAACAATAAAATGCCAGTACTTAGTGAGGATGAATTACTTGCTAAGGCTCACACGTTACAAAAATTAATAAACGTACCAATGACGCGCTATGCCGAGCTTTTATTTAATTAAAAATGGTTAGTTTGATGTACTGTTAAATGGCGCGTTTGAATCCATCCGTCTATCTGTTGTTCATTTAAACTTGGTTAAACTAATCATACTCTGAATAAAAATAATAAAGTACGTACCCGTACGGAAACACTCATACATGGATTACTGTAAAAATATAATCGCTAAATTTATAAGCGCGATGCAAAAGCGGCCTGGATTATTGGCTGTATTGGCGTTTTTGTCGGGCGTTGCCAGCTTTGCACTTGTAGATAGAAAAGAGTCTTTTTCGCAAGTTATTGCGATATTTTTACTTTTTAGTTGGTTGTGGCTAATTATTGATAATTGGCTACGAGACAAAGTAGAAGAAAAATTTGGTGTGGCTGTATCTCCTAATGTAATGCGTTTTGCTCTACAAATGGTACAACAAGAAAGTCTATTTTTTGCTTTGCCGTTTTTTTTAGCGGTTACGCAGTGGGACCATCCTCAAGCGTTTTTTACCTCCCTCATTGTGGTATGTGCGGTTATATCGGTAATCGACCCCTTTTATTATAAGAAGCTTGCTAAAAACCTTACGTTATTTAGTGTGTTTCATAACTTTGCTTTATTCGTTGTTTTACTTGTTACCTTACCTATTTTGTTAAACCTTACAACGAGCCAAAGTTTAGCTGCAGCCCTTGTAACGGCTGTAGTGGTTACTCTTCCGAGTTTAAACAATTTAATGCCTAATGCACGCTGGTGGCGTTTTCCTATTCTTGTATTGATTTTATGTGCATTGAGCACTGCTGTGTGGCAATTAAGAAGCTATGTGCCTCCTGCAGCGCTGCGATTAACCGATATTACGTTAGCTCATGAAGTTGATTTACAACATAAAAAGCCAGTTGGGAGTATTAAACAGTTAGACTCTTATACACTGCATCATCAAGGTTTATATAGTTGGACCGCTGTTAAAGCACCAAGAGGCTTAAATGAAAAAATATTTCACGTGTGGCTTCATAATAAAAAGGAAGTTGATCGGATCACGTTAAATATAAATGGCGGAAGAGAGCTAGGTTACAGAGCATGGACCCACAAGGTAAATTTTCCTAGCGACTCTGTTGGTAAGTGGCAAGTAAAAGTAGTCACCGAGTCAGGTCAGCTAATAGGTTTAACGAAATTTACTGTTACACCTTAATTAACTTAGCTGGCTGTATTTTAAACACATAGCTTATATAGTTTTTGCATTCCAAACTAATGGACATAGTTAATGAGTATTGCATTTGAGATTTTTATTTGGCTAATAGTTGATACTGGCTTGAGCTTTTTATTTTACTCGACCGGTTGGCTACTATTAAAAGCGGTTACGTTTGGGCTGTATAAAAGCGAGTTTAAAGACTTTGCATCTTATAAAGCGAGTAAAGCTAGAAGAGTCGACCTAACCTTCTTACTAGGTTTTGGTTTTTATGTTGCACTGATTGTCCTTATGGCTTATTTAAGTCATTAAATTTGCAAATAAATTAGGTTAAGAATAAGCAGCCTATTGAGTTGTTGCTGCTTATGTTTGTCCCGTTACCGCACTTTTTTACACTTCCTACTTATACCTTTCCTGTTTTTGCAATAGGGAGCGCCTCACCGTGAGTACTATAACTATCATTTTAACTATTAAATTAAGTACCTGCTAGAGCATTGCTCGGTGCGTATATAGCTTTGGTTTGCTGGTTAAAACCCGAGCTAATTGCAACTTGTAGTTTATGGGTAATACTTAGTAAATACTTCAAATCTAATAAATAAAACAATATATATGCATCTATTTATTTCGCTAACACGTTTTATAACAATACTATGCGCCACTTTTTACCATTTATGATGGTTTTGGACTTAATAAATGACTCACTATTTAAAATATGTATTTGTTATTACGACTCTAGCGGTAGCAAATACAGCTTACGCACAAGCAAAAACACAAGAGCACTACCAAGAGCTTGAAGTGGGCGTAGGCGGAAATATTAAGCATACCCATACTGACGTAAATTATAAAAATAAAGAGTTTGATTTACATATTCATCCATTATGGGAGAGCCGATATGTTACCGAAGGTCGAGATAACCTTGCCGGTAATGGTATTGCATCAATTGCTACTGAGGTTAACTATAAAAACTTTGCGGTGATCCCTTGGGCGGCAAAAGGTATTAGTAGTGATTATTCAGAGCTTAATTTAAATGCTATTTATACCGCTCACTTATCTGAGCGGATAGAGATGTATGTAGGCTATAACTATATTAAAGCTCGCGAAGAAGGCATTGATGCTCACGATAATGAGCTAAGCCTCGACGTTGCGTATTTTTTTGCGGACGGTATTCAGTTATTAAGTAGTGTTTATTATTCATTTGATGCCAGCGGTACATTTTTGGAGATGGCAGTAAAAAAAGGTTTTTATATTAACGATTTACTATCAGTAGATATTCAATCAGGCGTGGGGGTTAATGCGGGGTATGTTAGTGATGGGCACAACGGAGTAAACAACGTTAAGTTTACTGCAAACTTGTCGTATCAGCTTTTTAATCAGTTAGCCCTATACACATATACAAGCTATAGCATTGCAGTTAATAAGGATGAAAAACGCTTTGCAGGTGACGAGACACTTCGAAATATATTTTGGGGTGGTGTAGGGCTAAGTTATCAATACTAGGGCGTGTTTGCTTTTTGAGGGTGAGTTTACAGCTTTTAAATTATTCGTATGCTTTGAATCAATAAACAATGCGTATGTGTAATACACAATAACTAAAAAATGTTAGTGTTTAGCTATCGTTTAAAAAAGTTGAGAATTACATATGAAGTTTTTAGTATTTTTAGGCACAGTACGCGATAGCACTCCACCAAAACCAGCTCGCTTAGGCTTAAGGGTTTCTCGGGCTTGTATAGAATGCTTAACAGAGCATTTTGGCGATCATGAGTTTGAGCTAATTGATGCGTTGGATTTTCCTAGCGAAAACGTATTTAAACCACACTTTGCATACGCTAAAAGTAATGCACCTACCGAGCTCACTCTATTAGCTGATAAAATTAAAGCCGCAGATGGATATATAATGATTAGCCCTGAGTACAATCACAGCATGAGTCCAGCCCTCGCTGACTTACTTAATCATTTTGGTAGCTCACTATTTTCATACAAACCAAGTGCAATAGTTACTTACTCAGCAGGACAGTGGGGTGGTGTAAGAGCGGCCATTAGTATGCGCACGTTTTTATCTGAACTTGGCTGTTTGCCAGTATCGGCTATGATCCACGTGCCAAAAGCGCAAAATGTGTTTAGTGAGGATGGCAAACCTGTTGCAGGAGAGAGTCAATCATCGTGGTTTAATTATTTCTCACGCACGTTTGGCCAACTAATATGGTGGGCGCAGGCTGCTAAAGAGTATACAGAGGTGGTTGACCCACAAAGTTTGCTAAAAAGCTTTAAAACAGATCCTTCTCAGCGCAATGCGCCTTAATATCCGCTAATTAATTGTTTGGATTGATTATAGAAACACAGCTGCATATAGTGGTATCATTAACACTACATATTTTTAATAATGCATAATACCAATTCGCAATAATAGTTAATCAATTTAAGGGATTAAATCGCTAACTGCATTAAAAGTTTCTGATATAGAACAACTCAATAACGAAATTTTTGCTGTGTTTTCCACACGATTTTATTGTCTCAAAATAGATCACTGAATTATGCGAATTGGTGTAAGAAACAAGGAAATTGTGTCTTGAAATATCTAGCCTTACTAAGTGTGCTTACGCTTAGTGCATGTAGTTCTGTTCCCCATAAAATTGAAATAAGCCAAAGTACGGCAGCAAATATGAACCTTATCGCTTTAACTGAGCAAAGTGCACCAAAGGGTGTTGCTGGCACTTACCAGTTTCATATTAAAGCGGCGAGAGCTCAGGGGAGTTGGTTGTATTTAAATACAGAAACTGATTATCGTGATAGGCGTGCTATTACGATATCAATACAGCCTAATGTGGTAGCCGAGCTTCAAAGTAAATACGGACAACCAGCAGACACCTTTTTTATTAATAAAACAATAGAAGTAACAGGCGAAGCTAAACGAGTAACTATCGATTTTATGAGCCGTGGTAGAGCCACTAATAAATATTATTATCAAACGCACATAGCTGTGTCATCAATTAAGCAGCTTCGTGTTATAGAAAGTTAGCAAAAAGCAATGCACTGTATTTATATACAGTTCATTATGAAAGCTTACTTTAAGCTTTAACGTTTACACTTAAATTTACTGCTATGGCGCTACTTTAGCGCTGTTTTATCCCACGATTTCAAAACTCTTATTTAACCTATTGTAATCTCATTACATAAAACTAATAATTGGTTAGTTTTATAAGTTTGAGTACCTGCATTGAAAGCCAAAGAAATCCGCAATTTTTATATCAACGAAGAGCAATCTGTTTATTTGCTTTCGCACCGCGATGCTAAAAAACACCGCCAGTGGCTTAATATTTGTATTAAGCAGCTAACACTGCTGGGCTACAAAAACGTTGAAATGATTGGCTCGGGTGCTTTTGGTTTTGTGTTTGCAGGTGATGACGATAACTGCTTACCTTGGGTATTTAAGTTTTCGCGTATTACGCTTGCCCAAAGTGTACGCGACCGCCTAGAAGACGAAGCGTATATGCTTTCGCAAATTAATAACCCCTTAGTGCCTACCTTTTATGCATTTGAGCGAATTAAAAAACAAGGGATTTTAATGATGGCGCGCGCCATTGGAGAGGACCTTGAAAAAGTATCGCTTAAAACAGGGCGCTTTAGTGCCGCGCAAATAATGGCGTTAGCTGTTAGGTTACGTACTGTATTAATTGATTTACGTAGTCACAAAAACGGCGTTAACCCACAACCTATAGTGCATGGCGATATAAAACCTTCAAACCTTGTTTGGGATGCAAACACTGACGCGCTTTCATTAGTGGATTGGGGCAGCTCTGTGTATGCACAGCTCGATAGTGATGGTAACCCTGTTGCCAGTAACTTTATGGATTTAATGTCGGGCGATTTAAGCACAACGAATGCCCGTATGGGCGATGTGTACTTTATTGGTGAAGCGCAAATGTCGGGAGAGCAATCATCCCCACGATTTGACGAACAAGGTGTAGCC
>NZ_AUTI01000274.1:0-6173 GCF_000497995.1 Pseudoalteromonas sp. TB25 | reverse complement strand
ATTGGAGCGGTACACGAGGCTCGAACTCGTGACCTCGACCTTGGCAAGGTCGCGCTCTACCAACTGAGCTAGTACCGCATTTTTACTTCTTTTAATCACTCAATTTCTTTTGGTTAGAAATTGGAGCGGTACACGAGGCTCGAACTCGTGACCTCGACCTTGGCAAGGTCGCGCTCTACCAACTGAGCTAGTACCGCATTTTTTATTTCTTCAGTTATTTTACGTTGGTGCGCGACGGGTCGCGTTCAACATTCTAGCAACTGAGCTAGTACCGCATTTTCATTTCTTCAGTTATTTTATGCTTAAGCGAGACTGGTCGCGTTCAGCATTCTAGCAACTGAGCTAGTACCGCATTTATTGATGGTAATTCAATCACTCAAACACACTAACCCCGCGTGGGTTATCGTCTTGAGCGGGGCAGGATTCTACAATAATCCGATGTGTTTGCAAGTGTTTTTTACAAATTAAAGAAATTTTCTCTATAGACTTTTAATTCCATAATCGAATCCTTAATGTCATCCAAAGCGAGGTGCGAACCTTTTTTGTTCACTTTTGCAAGCACTTCAGGTTTCCAGCGACGTGCTAATTCTTTAATAGTACTCACGTCAAGATTGCGGTAATGAAAAAAATCTTCAAGTTCACGCATGTATTTATTCATAAAGCGGCGGTCTTGCCCAATTGAATTACCACACATTGGTGATACACCTGCAGGCACCCACTGTTTTAAAAAATCTAACGTTTGTTCCACGGCATACTCTTCATTGAATGTACTTGCTTTACAGCGCGCTGTTAAACCCGACTTACCATGCTGCGTAGTACACCACTCGTCCATACCATTTAGTAATTCATCACTTTGATGAATAGCTATGGTTGGCCCTTCAGCTAATATATTCAGGTCTGCGTCAGTGACAACCGTCGCAATTTCGAGTATTTTATCGGTCTCTGGTTCGAGCCCTGTCATTTCAAGATCGAGCCAAATTAAATTTGATTTATTAATAGTCATAATACCTAAGCGGTGCTTTCCTTTAGATCCAACGCATTTCGATATATCATATTAGCATCAACCGTCGAGCTAAAGCTTTTTTTAGGAAAAGCGACATTTAACTAAGGTTATAGGCCTCCAGTGGCAAAACAGAAAAAATTAAGTAAAGGCCAATCGCGTCAGATCAAGGCCAACCACCAAAAGCGCATTAATAGCGCAGACTCAAAACCAGCTAAAAAAGGCGCGCAAGAATGGCAAACCGATAATTTAGGTCAGGTCGAGAGCGCAATTGTGATCAGTCGTTTTGGCCAACACGCCGATGTCGAAACTGAAAATGGCGATGTACTTCGTTGTAATATACGACGTACCGTGTCAAATTTAGTGTGTGGTGATGAGGTATTGTTTCGCCGTGCCAAAGTAAGTGAAGGTGATTTAGCCGGAGTAATTGAAGCCACGCAAGAGCGTCGCTCGCAACTTACCCGCCCTGACTTTTACGACGGCGTGAAAGTTATTGCAGCTAACATTGATCAAATACTCATGGTATCGGCGGTACTACCTGAGTTTACCCCAAGTATTATCGACCGCTATTTAATAGCCTGTGAAGATATGGGTATTGAGCCAATTTTAGTACTCAATAAAATAGATTTAATTGATGACGCAGGCCTTAGCGAAATACAAAAAGTTCTCGATATCTACCGTAAACTTGATTACCAAGTACTCCTTGTTAGTAATATATCGGGCAATGGTATTGATGAATTAAAAGAAGTACTTGTTGGTAAAAATAACATTTTTGTTGGTCAAAGTGGTGTGGGTAAATCAACCCTCGTTAACACTGTATTACCTAACGCTGAAATATTAACTAAAGAAGTATCTGAAAACAGCGGCCTAGGCCAGCATACAACAACTGTTTCACGCCTTCACCATTTACCAAGTGGCGGTAACCTAATCGATTCACCAGGAATTCGTGAATTTGGTTTATGGCATTTAGATGTTGAGCGTGTAACGTGGTGTTTTAAAGAGTTTAGAGAATTTATAGGCGGGTGCCGCTTTAGAGACTGTAAACATTTAAACGATCCGGGCTGTATAGTTAAAGAAGCTGTAGCAGATGGCAAAATTTCTCAATTGCGCTTTGACAGCTACCACCGAATTTTAGAAACAATGGCCGATGGCCGTGCAGGCGCCCGTGCGCCTCGCGTATAATTTAGGATAAATACTGTGAGTTTAGACAAATTTAAAATCGCAATGCAGTACGCAATGCCAAAACATTTTATTTCACGTGTAGTGGGTAAATTAGCCGCAGCTAAAGCAGGCGCTTTAACAACGACTTTAATTAAACTATTTATTAAGCAATATAAAGTAGATATGAGCGAAGCCCAATACCCAGATCCTGCTCATTATAAAAGCTTTAATGAATTTTTTACTCGCCCTTTAAAAGACGGCATGCGCCCAATGGTAGAAGATAGCAATATCATCATTCATCCAGTGGATGGCGCAATCAGCCAGCTAGGCGATATTGTTGACGGACAGCTAATACAAGCTAAAGGTCACGATTACAGCTTACAAGCGCTACTAGGCGGCTCACAAGATGATACAACACCATTTTTAGGCGGTAAGTTTGCCACTATTTATTTAGCACCTAAAGATTACCACCGTATTCATATGCCAATTGATGGGACACTAAGCAAAATGATTTACGTGCCAGGTGATTTATTTTCAGTAAACCCACTTACCGCGCAAAACGTGCCTAACTTGTTTGCGCGTAATGAACGAGTAGTAGCAATTTTTGAAACTGAAATTGGTCCGCTTGCTATGGTACTTGTTGGCGCAACAATTGTAGCCAGCATAGAAACTATTTGGGCAGGTACTGTCACGCCACCAGCAGGTAGCGATGTATTTAGTTGGAAATACCCAACCACTGGCGATAACGCCATCACGCTTAAAAAGGGTGAAGAAATGGGTCGCTTTAAATTAGGCTCTACTGTGGTACTAGCATGGGGTGCTGATAAAGCTGAAATACTGGACGATCAACTACCAGAAGTGGTTACTCGCTTAGGTACTGCGTTTGCAAAAATTAACGACTAAATCAATCGTTAATTAGAAATCAAAAAACCGCGTTATTTAAACGCGGTTTTTTTATTTTTGTAGGCGTGAAGCTTACTCACGCGAAAAGCGCAGCTTTTAATTCTTTAACGCCAAATGTAGTAACAGGCACAAGCCTCTCAAAAACCTATTTTCCACACTCTTTACACTCTGAATCTTTAATCACTTTAAAGTGCTGCTGCTTTAAAGTAAGCGCATCAAAGGTTATAAATCCCCCCCCCTCTGAATGCCCCAGTAATAAGTTGAGCGTAAGTTGCGCCTGCATAGAGCCTATTACACCAAGTAACGGGCTAATCACTCCTGCGTTACTGCAATTGATAACTGGTGTAGCTTCGCTTTGTGGAAAAACGCAGCCATAGCACGGGCTATCACTTTGCCTAAAATCAAAGCCCATTAACTGCCCTTTGGTTGCGAGTGCAGCACCAGAAATTAACGGTGTTTTATTAGCAATACAATAACGATTAACACTATAGCGAGTGCTAAAGTTATCAGAGCAATCAAGTATGATGTCAGCATCTTTTAGCATGTTAGTTGCGTTACTCTCATCTAGCTTTCGGCAATGCGTTACTATGTTTATTTGATTATTCAGGCTCGCTAATACTTTACCCGCTGCAGCGACCTTGTTTTGTCCTAAGTGATTTATTTTATAAAGCACTTGGCGCTGTAAGTTTGAAAGCTCAACCTCATCATCGTCAATTAAAATAAGCGTTCCAACACCCGCAGCGGCTAAATATAAAAGTGCGGGGCTACCTAAACCACCAGCCCCCACAACTGCAACCGTTGAGGATTTAAGTGTTAATTGCCCTTCAAGCCCAACTTCTTCAAGCAATAAATGGCGGCTGTAACGCAGGGTTTCTTTATCGCTTAGCTCATTCACGTTTACCGGCCTTGTTAGTATTACCCTTGTTAGTTTTAATTGGCACTGCTTATGGCCACTTGCAGAGCGCTTATAGCCTCTACGTAATTATCAGCTTCGGTAATCGCACGCACTACAGCAACACTGCCTACGCCAGTTTTCGCTACCTGCTCAGCACGGCTTAAATCAATCCCGCCTATTGCTATTGTTGGGTAGCTTTGCATCAGTGGTACAAACTTAATCAGCTTTTCAAGGCCTTGTATTTGACCTGTCATATCTTTTGTTGTGGTTGGGTAAATAGCGCCAAATGCCATATAACTAGGGCGATAATTATGCGCACGCAACATTTCATAAAAACCATGAGTAGAAAGCCCAAGCCTTAACCCTGCGTCTTTAATTGCCGCTAAATTAGCAATGTCTAAATCCTCTTGCCCTAAATGCACGCCATATGCACCGTGCTTAATAGCTAACTGCCAGTAGTCGTTTATAAATACCTGTGCGTTGTATTGCTTGCCCAGCTCAACAGCTTGCTTAATGAGCCCATCAAGCTCGTCTTGCGTTTTATTTTTAACGCGTAACTGCGCTGTTTTAATGCCTTGTTGTAAGCACTTTTCTAACCAATCTATACTATCTACAACTGCATACAAGCCAAGCGATTTACTTTCACAAGGTGCAAAATCAGCAGCCAAATTAAAATCAAGCGGCACATCAAAATCTAGTTCATCACCCAGCCAGCTCCCCGGTTCAATCACTTGTGGGTAGTCAGCTAAATTAGTGGGGAACGATGTATGAGCAACCGGTCCAATCCCTTCGCCATAACGTACCGACTGTTTTAGCCCTTGGTTTATATATGCCTTAGCTAAAATAAAGGCATCTTTTAATGGATAGTCTTTAGCTAAACATGCAGCAATTACCGAAGCCATGCTACATCCGGTGCCGTGGTTATGCGGGGTTTGTATTTTTTGATTGCCTAACCAGTATTCTTCACCATTTTGCGTATTACTATCAATACAATAATCAATGCAGTAGCCACTTGGGTAATCCCAATGTCCGCCTTTAATAACAACGGCTTTTGCGCCCCAGCTTAATAGCTTATTAGCCGCTTCTTTTATTGCAGCCGGGCCAATTAAATACACACCGGTTAATAACTGTGTTTCATGGGTGTTTGGGGTTATTACATCCACCAGCGGCAGTAAACATTCTTTTATTGCACTTACCGTGTCCTCTTCTGTTAGTAAGTCACCGCTTGAGGCAATAGCAACAGGGTCATATACAATAACGGGAGGCACAGGCCACTTAGCTTTATAGTGGCTTATATGTTCGCTGATCAGCTGAATTTGCTGCACATTGGCAAGCATGCCAATTTTTATTACTTTGGCTTTCATGTCTTTTTCAAGCGCTAGTAACTGCGATTCAATAATATCGGTAGACACAGCATTAATAGCTTCTACACCTAAACTATTTTGCGCAGTAAGCGCCGTAATTGCCGTGCAGCCATGTACACCAAAACTTTGCATTGCTTTTATATCTGCTTGAATACCTGCACCGCCGCCCGAATCAGATCCGGCAATTGTCCACACTACGTTATTCATATTCTTTCCTTCACTGCTGATGCCAAAATGGCATACCCATTGTTGGGGTTGATGGGGCTGCAACGTCTTTTTCAGGCATTGCTTTTGCTTGATATGCAAAGCGCCCTGCTTCAACTGCGGCTTTAAATGCGCGGCTCATAGTAATTGGGCAGCCCGCCCCTGCAATGGCTGAATTTAATAATACCGCATCATACCCCATTTCGAGTGCTTGGCAGGCATGCGATGGCAAACCTAAACCGGCATCTACTATTAATGTGGTATCGGGTAAACGCTCTCGAATAGTTTTTAAATTATAACTATTTAACAAGCCTTTACCGGTGCCTATTGGCGCCCCCCACGGCATAAGCACCTCACACCCTAGCTCATTTAAGCGCTGGCAAAGTACTAAGTCATCGGTGCAATAAGGCAATACTTTAAAGCCATCATTAATTAATATTTTTGTGGCTTCAAGTAGCGCAAAAGGGTCAGGCTGTAAATTGTAATCATCGCCAATCAGCTCTAGCTTAATCCAATCGGTGGCAAATACCTCTCGGCACATTTTTGCAAGGGTTGTCGCTTCTTTAACACTATGGCACCCTGCGGTATTAGGCAGTATTTTTAAGCCTGTATTTTTTATTAACTGCCAAAAGTCATCACCGGCTGC